>JACPGP010000023.1 GCA_016182425.1 Candidatus Levyibacteriota bacterium | reverse complement strand
CGAAACAAAAAGTAGAAAAAAGCAATCATCAAAGCAACCGGCAGGATGGCAGAGAGAATGTTGATCCAACTATTAAGGCCTGTTTCGTCTTTAATAGTAATATTGGTTCTATCAAGAGACTCTTTAGACACCCCTGTATCCCTAAATATTTGGTATACATTACTTCCCGGCTCTTTGAACGTTTGCACAATGGTGTTATCTTTCTTTGTCACAATTAGTCTGTTATCCAATACCGTAATTTGCTTTACTTTTCCCTCATTAACGTCTTTAATAACTTGGGATAGGGCAACGGTGTTTTGCTCCTCAATTGAGCGCACAAATCCCATGAAGAGAAAAATTACGAAGAACACAAGCGAGCTATAGAGAAAAATATTCTTCCAGGAAAGATCTATCTTCATCTTGAACATCTGCTTCCTGTGGGGATGATTATTTTTAAACTTCGAAGCCATCTTGCCAAGCAGTATAGCACGTGTTTTAGCATCAAGCAAGCGTAAATGAATTGGGATGATGAAAGATTGCGGCGTATGCCGTTTGAGCGAATGCTCTCTCATCACCCCGATGCCACCTCCTCTTTGCGGACTAAACAACATGTGTCCGATGATGCCTTCCTTCCTTCTGGACGGCTGACTGGCCGTCCAAACGAGAAGCCAGGCCAAAACGCGCTTCCTCGTCAGGCCGAAGGTCCCTCCCGCACTGCAGACAGGTAATATACGACCCAAAACGGTCAGCCTCCAGAAACAGATCGCCCCCGCACTTAGAACATGCCTTACGCCACATGACCTTCCTCCTTGTCTCGCGCTATGTCACGATCATTACCAAAAGATGGTTGCAGAACCTAGAAACCACCACGCCTCCGCATGTTTTGCAACGTAGTACGCTACCGGCTTCGGGTACATCGTTGTACGGCACCAGCGTAACGTTTGGGCCTTCGGTGCCGCAACCATCACAGACTATCACTGTTGCAACATAACAACGCTGCGGAGAAACTTCTCCGTCTTTGAGCTTGATAGTATGACCCTCTGAACACATCATGAAGATAGCCATGAATCCCTTCCTTTCTAGCTATATTACTATCCAAATGAGCAGCGCACCAAACACCAAAACGATGTCCACTGCGCCGCCCACCAGATAGTCAACTTTCCGCAAAGATGTCAAAGAACTTAAAAAATCAACAAAAAAACAGACAATAGACAGCTTTTATCTATGTCTTTTTCTCTGCATGAGGGTATTCTAAATTACCAATGCCGAAAAATCAATCAAAAGCTCCTTACGCAGCTTTCTTGGAGTAACGAAATCTAGTCAGTATAGGATCTACATCCTCCTCTACCATAGCCTGTATTTCTGCCTCTGTTAATGAAGGTATTCCCCTACGCTCTTTTTTCTGTTGCTCTTTGGAAAAAGCTTCTATTTTTCTCTTATTTTTTCCATGATAAAATGAAATATCAAAACCCATAAAGGCAATGCTTAACGCTCTAAAGCGTGGCACATCCATGCACTCTTGCCTAATCGATTTATATCTTGACATATTATCCTCACTGGCTGAAACAACTTTGTTGTTCCCCGCAAAGCCACTATCACTAATATAAGTATTAACTACGTCAAGAGGGAAACCTCTGTTTGCTAAAATTACAGTGAGTACATACAGCGAGTTTCGCGGATCAGCGATAATAGGATCAACAACAACTTCTTTATCTATTGTTACTGCCGAAGGAAAACGTTGTTCTTGCCTTGCAACCATTGCGGTTTACGCTAACACACAGGTTTCCTTTTGTCAACGCCGTACCACTATTGCTTTTTGTACTATAAGTTTATATAATGCCGTTCATGAGTAGACACATTGAGGCAAAAAGAAGATGTGCGCCAAAAGTATTAGGCCTTGTAGTAGGAGGAATACTAGCGTTTACGATTCCTGAATGCAAAGAGCCTACATCACCACCATCTGAAACCGAACCAGTTGGAATACATGCTACACAAGACATTCCTGACTTAATAATCCCAGAACCTCCAACTCCTAGTTCTCTTGGATTAACTCAAAAATAATTTACACCAGTCCCATCTTCTCTCGTACCTCTTGCATTGTGCTTTCGGCGATTTTGAGACACTTCGCTTTACTCTCCTCTAAAATCTCATCAACCAGTTTTGGGTTTTGCTCAAAGCGTCTACGCCGCTCTTGCAAAGGTTTTAACTCTTTATAAATAGCATCCGCCAATACTGCTTTTAACTCGCTGTAACGGATTTTTTTGTCTTTGTAATCATGGACAAATTTATTGTACACATCATCAAGAACAAAAAGTTTTAGAAGCATAAATAAATTTGCTACCCCACCCTCTTTTGGAAGATTTCCGCCAAGAGTTCCCGAGTCAGTCGGCGCTGCTGCCAAACGCTTTTTTATGGTCTCCAAATCATCGCTTAGTGTTATGAAACTCCCTTCAATGCTTTTGCTCATCTTCCCTCCCCCGGCCAGAGAGGGAACATATTGTCCTGATGTGGCAAAACGCTTCGGTTCGGGAAAAGTTTCTCCAAACATAGAATTAAATTTACGAGCGATTTCCCGCATTACCTCCAAATGCGGCTCCTGGTCTATACCAACCGGCACTAATTCTCCTTTATAAAGCAATACATCTGCTGCCATTAAAACCGGATAATACAAAAGCCCCATGTTGACATATTTTGGGTACTGGGCTTTTTTTTCTTTGTAAGTAGGTAAATCTTCAAGTCGGGACACTGGATAAATCGTTGCTAAATAGTACGCAAGCTCTGTGTGCTGCGGAATTTGAGATTGAATTTCCAGCTTACATTTTTTGGGATCTAATCCTGCTGCTAAATAATCAAGAATAATATCTCTCACAGATTGCCGCAGCGTTTTTGGATCGTATGGCACAGTAATGGTATGTGCATCAACCACAGAAAAAACACAGTCATATTTGTCTTGCAATGCCAGCATTCCCTTCACCGCGCCTAAATAATTGCCCAAATGCAACCTCCCCGTCGCCCTTATCCCTGAATATACTCGCTTTCTAGCCATAAGGTGATTCTATCACATTTTTCTATAGGGGACTTGTAAAATTATAAACTTTCACGATAGAAATTCTGTAACTATGTAAGTGGAAATAATTAACTTAATTGCTATTTTCTATCTAAAATATCTAAAGTAGCTTTGACAGAAGGATTATCAATGTTATGCAATACAACCTTTTCTTTAAATTTCTCACGCAAAGGAGTCAAAAATTCATCTGCCCAAGAGGGGGTTAATACTACAACGCCATCAAAATCAACAATTACTTCTTCATTTTGGGAGATTTCATTTAATACTGGCTGAAATGCTAGCCAAGCTTCTTTCCCAGAAGGACGTGATACTAATGTTGTACCAAATTTTTTTAATTCTATAGTCATGTTAATCCCTCAAAACTTATTGTAGCAAAACACCCGTTTATAGAAACTTTGGCTTGCTGTATTGCTAAGTCGTTATCGCCTTGTTTTAAGTATAACTCTGCATCGCCTGTTTGGAAATAGAGCGAAAATGGATGCTTAACAATAATCGATCTGACAAATTTTAAACCATTACCTCTTGTTTCTGGATATCGACCAGAAATAGTTTCTGTAAAGGCAACTTGCATAGCCTCACTCGAACTAGCAAGTTGCGGGCGCACCCTTTTTAATGTTGCTAGAATACCTTGACCGCGATCTGCTAGCACGACTTTTCTATCCCGAAGTGAATATGAGAAGAAAATGCCTGGAATATTCGGCCAATTTCCTAAATTGTGGTCAAAAGAGTTATTTCCAATTTCTCCTGCAACGGCAGTGATAAGCGAAACAACCTCAATTGGAGCAATACGCGCAAGCTCTGACTGTAGCTTCTCAAGCCTGGCTTGAAATACATCTCTGGTTTGACAGTACATATCGGGGTTTGGTGCTTCAGGAAGAGCTGCTTCTACCCAATTACGAGCTATCGTGTCAACCTTTTGTAGAAATTGGTCGATGTCTGATTGATGATAAAATCTATGACCTAAGGGACCACTACGAACAGATGGTAAACGACCCGCAGCATCCCACCTTCTAAGAGTATCAATAGACACGTTCAATAGTTTCGCTACTTGTCCAATAGATAAAAGCTTATTTTGCATAGCTATATAAGTAAACCTATGTATATTATAGCAAATCTATGTAAACCTATGCAAGTATGACTTCTTAAGGCTAATTTTTAGTTAATTACTGGAGAAAAGCCCTAGACTGCCGCAACGGGTTTTTTTAACTCACGAATAAAATTACTAATATTCTCTTCTATTTTACTCCCCTTTGAACGGTTAATAACATCTATAATCGCGCTGCCTACAATGGCTATATCTGCGTGGCCTTTGAGTACTTTTAGATGCTCTTTTTTTGAAATCCCAAAACCAACGGCAATAGGAATAGCAAAGTATTGTCTTACTCGTTTAAGAAAACTTATCAGATTTTTATCGAGCTGAGCTCGAGCTCCTGTTACCCCCTGCCGGGCTGTTACATATACAAATCCATTAGCGACTTTGGCGTTTTTCTTTAGTCGCTCGTTTGTCGAACTCGGTGAAACGACCTGAATATTGTGCAAACTATATTTTTTGCAAAACTGCAGAAAGTGCTCACAACTTTCTTCCTCGATTGACATATCCGGGACAATTAACCCTGTAATTCCTGCTTTTTTTGCATCGCGGCAAAACTTTTCTACACCGTATTTGAACACCGTGTTGTAGTAAGCCATAAAAAGAAGAGGAATTGCTACTTCTTTTGAGAGTTTTTGAGCAACAGCAAACGCGTCCTTTACCTTTGTGCCATTTGCCAGTGAATTTTCACACGCGCGCATAATCGTTGGCCCGTCTGCCAATGGGTCAGAAAACGGAATCTGCAGTTCGACAAAATCGGCTCCTGCTTTTTCCATGGCTTTGACAATCGAGATTGTTTTTTCTAAACTTAGATATCCCACTACTAAATGAGCCATAAGCGTTAGTTTATTCATATGTTTTTATATACTCCTTAAGAAATGCTAAAAAGTTTTTGTCTTTGAGGGCCTTTGCAACAATAAATAGATCCTTGTCTCCTCTTCCTGATATATTCACGACAATTATTTCTGATTTCTTGAGTTTTGGAGCAAGTTGTATAGCATATGCAACTGCATGGGCTGATTCTAAAGCCGGAATAATACCTTCTGTTTTTGCCAATGTTTTGAAAGCCTCTAACACTTCTTTATCTGTTACGCTTTCAAACCTAACTCTACCTGTTTCTTTCAAATGAGCAAACTGCGGCCCAATTCCCGCATAATCAAGACCGGCTGATATGCTGTGGGTTTTTTGAATCTGTCCATCACTGTCTTGAAGAAAATATGATTTATACCCCTCAACCACCCCAACGGAACCATTCGGAAACCTTGTCGCATTCTCTCCAGTTTTACTTCCTTTTCCACCCGCCTCTACACCAATAAGTTTGACAGATTTTTCTTTGAGAAACGCGTCAAAAACTCCCATGGCATTACTTCCACCGCCAACACAGGCAATAATATAATCTGGTAATTTACCTTCTTCTTTTTTAATCTGCTGTTTTACCTCTCTACCAACAACCGATTGAAAATCTCTGTTTATTGTTGGATAGGGATGTGGACCAACAATAGATCCTAAAAGATAATGTGTATTTTTCACATTTTCAATCCAATCTTTTATAGCTGCATTGACTGCATCTTTTAAGGTTTTATTGCCAAATTTAACAGGTATAACAGTTGCGCCAAGTTGCTCTATTAAAAATACATTTGGTCGTTGCCGGGCAATATCAACTTCTCCCATGTATACCGTACAGGAAAATCCAAGTTTTGCAGCAACCGTTGCTGTTGCCAGTCCATGTTGCCCAGCGCCAGTCTCGGCAATAAGTCTCGTTTTTCCCATTCGGCGAGCTAAGAGCGCTTGGCCAATACAGTGGGTTATTTTGTGTGCGCCTGTATGATTAAGTCCTTCGTTTTTAAGGTAAATTTTGGCTCCCCTCAATTTTTGCGTAAGGTTTTTGGCAAATGTTAAAGGTGTTGGGCGACCAGAAAACGTTTTAAGAAGATATCGAAACTCTTTCTGAAATGCTTTGTCCTTTCGAGCTTCTTCATAAACTTTTTCAAGCTCTTCTAAAGCCGGAATAAGCATCTCCGGCACATACCTTCCCCCAAATTGTCCAAAATGTCCTTTCATAGCACTTTTGCCCTTTCTATAAATAGTTTTATTTTTTCTAAATCCTGCTCTCCATTAGTCTCTACCCCCGATGCCACATCAACAGCATACGGTCTGACTTTTTCAATAGCATCTTTGACATTCTCTGGGGTTAATCCACCTGCGAGAAATAAAGAAAACTTCTTAGCAGTTACTCTTGCTTTCTCCAAATCTATCATTTCTCCTTCTCCCTGTTTATCTCTATCAAGCAGATACATACAGTCGCTATAGCGACTCATTGTATTGATTGTTTTACTGTTAAATACCTTAATCACTTTTGTCTTGACTTGCTCAACATACGCTGGGCTTTCATCCCCGTGTAATTGTACGAAACCCAAGCCCACATACTCTACGATATCTTCTATCTTTTCAATGTCCTGATTTTGAAACACACCAACAATGTATATTTTTTCTTTAACCTCTTTAGCAATTTGTCTTGCTATATCAACTTCAATCCGTCGGCGAGAAGTCGGAACAAAATTAAATCCCAAAAAATCCGCGCCCGCCTCAACCGCGGCTATCGCTGCCTCAATTGTTCTAATTCCACAAATTTTCACTTTCATCTTAATCCTCCAATAAATTCTTTTATGTTTTTTGCTTTCATCAAAGCTGTCCCAACTAACACCCCTTTTGCTCCGGCTTTTATATACTTCTCTACTTCAGCTCTACTCTGAATCCCCGAAAATCCAAGTTTGATAAACTTATTGGGGATCTTTTCTATCAACTTACATGCCCCATCAACATCAACCGCAAATGTCTCTAAATCTCGGGCGTTGACGGCAATAAACCGAGCTTTGGTTGCAACTGCTTTTTTGAGATCTTTCTCATCAAACACCTCCACAACCGGCTCAATGCCTAATTTTTGGGCTAACAAAACGAATGCTTTTAATTGTTCTTTCGATACAATCCTTGCAATCAAAAGCAGGGCATCTGCGCCTGCTTTTTTTGCTTCATAAATTTGTCGTTCGTCAATCACAAAATCTTTTTGCAAAATAGGAATTTTAACGACTTTTTTTACTTCTGAAACAAACCGAATGTCTCCCCTAAAAAATGCTTTTTTTGTGATAATAGAAATCGCGTCCGCGCCTGCTTTTTCGTATTCCTTTGCTCGATCCAATAAATCCTCTGGCGAACCTAAATTAGGATTGGTCGGAGAAGCAAATTTTATTTCTGCAATAATGGCAAAACCCTTGAAATTAATCATATTTTTTGTGTCTCCTTAATTAAATTTTCCAAAATCTTATTTGCTACTCCACTATCAATTGACTTGCTGGCAAGTAAAATACCCTCCCGAATATTTTCCACCTTGCCAGCAACAATAAGAGCAACAGCGCTATTTAACACCACAATATCTCGTTTTGGCCCCTTCTTACCATCTAAAATTTCTTTAATAATTTCTGCATTCACCGCTGCATCCCCTCCAAAAAAATCTTTTCGAAACGTCTTTTTGAATCCTAATTTTTGCGGATCTATTATTTTCTTTGTAAGACTTCTTCCTTTAATCTCAAATAGATGAGTTTTTGCATTAATACTTACTTCATCCATTCCCTCAGTGCTTGTAATAATTGCAAGATGCTTATATCCTAACCGCTTTCCAACTTCTGCCATTTTTTTTGCAATTGTAATGTTTGGCACACCAATTAATTGCCTTTTTACTCCTGCCGGATTTGCATATGGCCCTAAAAAATTAAAAACAGTTCGAATTTTTAATTCCTGCCGCAACACTGCTACCTGTTTCATGCTGGGGTGAAAAAGCGGAGCAAACAAAAACACCATCCCTACTTTTTTTAAGACATTTTCTGTTTGTTCTGGTGTTAACTGAATATGCACTCCTAATGCTTCTAAAACATCCGCGCTTCCAGAAAGACTACTTGTTTTGCGATTGCCATGCTTTACAACTGGCACCCCTGCTGCCGCAACTACAATTGCTACAGTTGTTGATATGTTAAATGTATTACTAGAATCTCCGCCTGTACCACAGACATCAATGGCATTTTTTGGCGCTTTAATTTTCAGCATTTTCTTTCTCATGATGTTTATAAACCCAGTTATCTCACTCACACTTTCGCCTTTCATCCGCATGGCCGTCAGAACCGCTGCGGCCTGAACAGAAGTAATTTCTCCATTCATAAATCTAACTAACAGCTCTTCTGCCTCTCTTTGTGTCAAATCCTGTTTGTTAATTAATTTATTAAGCATAAACTTTAAGAAAATTTACAAGCATTTGTTTGCCAGCTTCTGTGGCAAACGACTCCGGATGAAACTGTATACCCTCAATTGGGTATATTTTGTGCCGCAAGCCCATAACTTCTTTACTATCCAGTGATCGCGCAGTAATAACCAAGTCTTTTGGCAACGACTTCTCATCTGCCACTAACGAATGGTAGCGCATCACTTCTAAACTTTGTGGTAATCCTTTAAAAATACCTTTCTCGTCGTGGGAAATAAGACTTGTTTTCCCGTGCATTGGTTTTTTAGCCCGCACAACTTTTCCGCCAAAATAATATGCCATGCCTTGCATGCCAAGACACACGCCTAAAACTGGTATTTTTTGCCCAATATCTGTTAAAACATCCGCGCAAACACCAAAATATGCTAAGTCTCCTGGATTGCCTGGGCCTGGAGAAATAACAATCTTGTCATACTTTTTCTTTGTCATCTCACCCATTGTTATTGCGTCATTTCGAAACACATCAACTATAAAAGACTTGGTTCCACTTTCTAAAATTTCCCCGATAGATTGATATAAGTTAAAGGTAAATGAATCATAGTTATCGATAATAAGAATCTTCATAAAACCGCCTCCTTCATCGCCGCCAATTTTCTTTGAATCTCCCTATATTCTTTTTCTGCTACAGAATCGTACACAATCCCCCCTGAAGTTTGGGTATACGCATAATTGCCAGAGATAAATAATGACCGAATTGCTATGGCAAACGTGCAGTCTCCATTAAACCCAAAATGCCCAACCGCGCCGCCATACGGACCCCGTGCTTGCGGCTCGTTTCTGTCTATTATTTTCATTGCTTCAATTTTTGGTGCTCCAGTTAATGTTCCTGTTGGAAAATTAGAGGCAAGTGCTGAAAACGCATCTTCTCCTTTTTTTATAATGCCAACGATTTCACTTGATATATGCTGCACATGCGAAAATCGCTTCACACTCATAAAATCCCTCACTTTAACAGTCCCAAATTGCGCAACTTTCCCCATATCGTTTCTCTGCAAATCAACAAGCATGTTGTGCTCTGCTTGCTCTTTTTTGTCAGACAAAAGAGTTCGGGCTAGTTTTTGATCTTCTCCCTCATTTTTGCCACGTCGAATTGTCCCGGCAAGAGGAGAGGTGGTCATTTCCCCATTGCGAAGGCCAAATAAAAGTTCCGGGGAAGCACCAATAATTTTTTTATTACCAAATTTAACAAAATACATAAAAGGCGATGGGTTCACCTTCCGCAATTTTTCATAAATCTGTAATGTATTTCCTTCAACTTCAAACTCAGATTTAAGACCAACCTCGCACTGAAAAACATTGCCTTTTTTAATTTCTTCTTTCACTTCTGCAACAATTTTCTTGTGTGTTTTTTTTGTTAGCGTATCTCCTAAAAACCTT
>JACPGP010000021.1 GCA_016182425.1 Candidatus Levyibacteriota bacterium | reverse complement strand
GCTTCCTTTAATTTCGCCGCATCCGTGGCCTCTGGCATATTCTCCTGATTTTTTTCTATGTATTCTTCAATTTCTTTTTCGCTTACTTTAACATCTTTTCCCAGTAATTTTTCAATGAGTTTTTCCAGTCTAATCTGCTCGATGAGAGTTTCTTTGTTTAATCCCTGCATAATTAGAATACCATCGAGTGTTTGTCCCTGCTTTGCTAGATTAGCCTCTATTCTGGCGATTTCGGCATCTGTTTCTTTTTTATCGACCGTCACACCTTGCTTTTTTGCTTCCTGAAGAATGAGTGTTTGTGTAATAAGGCTGTCTAAAACCCGCCTTCCGTTTTGTTTTTCCAGCTCTTTAATAAGAGACAATCTTAAAATTGGTTTGCCATTTACCGTGGCTGCCACAAAAACCCCTCTAAAATAGTAAAGAAGGAAAGCAATAATAATAACAGAGGTTGCTAAAACAATAATTTTTGAGGATCTAAGCTTTTCCAGAAAAAGTTGCTTTAGTTCTTCAATTTTTTTTGCAGGCATTTTGTAAGTATAGCATACTAATAATGACAAAGATAGTGTCAAACCAAGATTAAATCAGGTCTCATTCCCATCCCCCAACTCAAGCATTTCCAGTCCCTTTATCTGTGGTAATACGTTCCCTAAAATTCCTTTGAAGTCGCCATGCATACCGTAAGTGTTGTCAATTACCAGACGGATATTTTTCCCATCTCTTGCCCATTTGTTGGCAAAATATCGCTTTTCCTTCTCAATTTCTACTTGCATGTTGGTAAACGCCTCAATAATAGCCTCAACCCGATGTTTAAATTCTACCCCAGAGAGATATTGATAGAGTACCTCCATTTTCCCATCTTTTGCCTTAACGGAATTTTTTACATAAAAAAGTTGGATTAGTTTGGCGCGAATGGTATCAGCAAGAGAAATAACAAAGTTTCTCTGCGTCACCCAGATACCGTCCAGGTAACCCGCGGTTTTCATACCGGTGGGCAGAACTTCGGAAATTAAAATTGCCTCGTCAGAATTAGATGATCGTTTGTCGTTCTTTAATTTACCAACCCATTCCTGTCCCCATACTTTGGTATTTTTTAATTCCCAAAGAATTTTACCGCAATAGTTGCCACGTTTATCCCAGATTTCATGAAGGATATCCCCTCCCCGCACGCCTTTAGATATCGGTATAATTTTATCGTTTGGGTACTGATTTTTGAGTATGCCTTCAAACTCTTCTTCAAATACCTCACCTTGTATTTGTTGGGAGCCCTGCTGCAATTTTCTTCGCATGTCTTCGTTGGCTTTTAATGCCTCCTGCAGTTGTTTTTCTTTTTCTAATATTTTTAGTCTTTGTTCTTCCTCTGCTTTTTCTTTCGCTTCATGCCTTATTTTTTCCTCCTCTTCTGCCAGTTTCTTTTGCATGTCAAGTTTTGCCTCTTCTTTTTCTCTACGTGTTGCGCGTAGCTCCTTATTTAACTCTGTTAATTGCTCAAGGAGGTCTTTAATTCGTTGCTCTTTTTCTATTGCCTCCTCTTTTGCCTGTTTTAATTGGAGACTAAATTGTTCTTGCAGTTTTTTAGCTACCTTTTCTTCATGTTCGCTTTTTGCCTTCTCCAGCTCGTCTTTAAATTTTAAACGCTCTTGTTGGAGGATTTTTTCTTCCATTTCATGCTTAATTGCATCGGATATTTCAAAAGATTTTTTACAATGGGGACACACAACCGAATTCATAGCGCATACCATAATACTCCAAAAAGTGGTTTGACACAACCATTCATAATCTGGTAGCATCAAAACTACTTTATATGAAAACCATTCTTCGGAATGTCGTTTTACACGCGGTGTCACTTTTTATTCTTTGGCAGTTGGTGCCGGGTGTAAAAATTGTCGGGGGGTTGCAAACGTATCTTGTCGCCGGGGTGATGCTGGCATTTATATCGGCTTTTGTTAGACCTATTCTTAATATCTTAACCCTGCCTTTTAACCTAGTCACTATGGGCGCATTTTCTTTTTTGAGTAACGCGCTGATTTTGTACATCTTGACGGCTTTTGTGCCTCAGATTATGATTAGCCCCTTTACTTTTCAGGGAGCATCGTTTTTGGGATTTATTATTCCCAAGATTGTCTTTAATCTGTTTTTCGCGTATATTGTCTCGGCGTTTGTCCTGTCTGCCATTACATCTGTTATATCATGGTTAATAAAATAAATAAAAAAATAGTCTGTTTGGGAGGAGGCATTGGCACGGTAAACCTGATTACGGGTCTAAAAAAATATGTGCCTAATATTACCATTGCCGTTTCTATGGCAGACGAGGGCGGATCAGCTGGGAGACTACGCCGTCTCTATCACATTTTTCCGCCCGGAGACGTGGTGTCGTGCATGGCGGCAATTGGCAGTCGTAAAAGTCCTCTTATTTCCCAAATGCTTACCTACAGGTTTCCGGGGAACAGATACGGTAAAGACGCGGATTTGGCAGGACACAAGCTGGGTAGTCTTATTTTGGTGGCCATGCGCGACGTCACCGGAGATTTTAATAAAGCCATTGGCCTTTTCCAAAAAACATTTAACATTTCTGGCAGATTTCTTCCTGCCACTCAAGAACCGGTTCGAATATCGATAAGGACAAAAAGCGGAGAAGAAATTTTTGGCGAAGAAACAATTGATTTGGGAAAATACGATTGGAAAGCCGGTATTGAAACAGTTACACTCCATCCACAAAGCGCTAAAGCCAGCCCCGAGCTTCTTACGCAGCTTAGCAAAGCCGATGCTATTATTGCCGGGCCGGGAGATTTGTATACCACCATCATGCCGGTGCTTATTATTCCGCAAATAAGAGATGTGCTAAAAAAAACCAAAGCAAAAAAAATATTCGTGGTAAATGTAGCCAATAAGCCGTATGAAACCAGAGATTATACTGTCACTAACTACCTTGAGGCCATTAAAAAACATCTCGATTTTTTTCCGTTTGATACAGTCATTGTCAATAGTTCGTTTAAGGTAAAGATACCTAAAGGATATGATTATACTTATGTTTCCCCAGACGGCGTGTTGCCTCGTAAATTGATGCTTGGTCAAAAAGTTGACATTATAGCCTCGGATCTTGTTGATGAAAAATTTCCCCTTTATCATACTCCTTTGAAACTTGCAAAAGTTATCATCCAACATATATAATAAATTAGGTATTATGCTGCTTTTTGGTGCACAAATTATTATCTCTGTTCTTTTGATCGCGGTTATTCTCCTTCAGATGCAAGGTAGCGGTTTGTCCAGCGCCTTTGGGGGAGGGGGAGAATTTTACAGAAGCAGGCGAAGCCTGGAAAAGGTATTTGTATGGGCAACAGTGCTGCTTGGCAGTTTGTTTGGTCTATTGTCAATTGCCCTTCTTCTTCCCCGATAAAATCGGATATTTATGATTGTCTTTCGAAGACGACTGCTGTACTGGATTATTAGGGAGTATCTTAGGAAATGGAGTAAAACGATTGTCGCATCATTTGCGGTCGGCCTGGTTATTTTTTTTATTCTGCTTGTTTTGCTTCGGTATTTTACGCCCAAGATTCCGCTGGGAAATAACGAATCTATTGGAGTGGTTGGGGCATATACCATAGAATCTCTGCCGCTTTTTATTCTGGGGGATATCTCCAAGGGTCTAACCACAGTTTCTGATGACGGGAAGCCCGGACCCTCCATCGCCAAAGAATGGAAGATTGAACAAAACGGAAAAAAGTATACATTTTTCCTATCTGACGATATTATTTTTTCGGACGGAACAAAATTTTCCTCAGAAGACGTAGTTTATAACTTCTCAGATGCTGATGTTAAACGACCAAATAGAAAAACTATTGTTTATAACCTGAAAGACACATACAGTCCGTTTTTAATTAGCGTTTCCCGCCCGATTTTTAAGAAAGGACTGGTTGGTATTGGCCCTTACTCTGTTAAAGACGTCAAAGTAAACGGAAGTTTTGTACAGACAATTATTCTTGCCTTGCAGAAAAATTCCTACCAGACAAGAACGTATCAGTTTTATCCCAGCCACGACGCTCTTAAAACTGCCTATATATTGGGCGAGGTGTCTTGGGCAATTGGACTTTTAGACCCCTCATACAAAAAAACTTCTCTGGAAAATTTTCCCAACACCACTGTGAAGAAAAAAATAAATTACCAACAGCTGGTGACGCTTTTTTATAATACTCAAGACAGTGTCTTATCGGACAAACGATTAAGAAGCGCACTCTCCTATGCGCTACCGAATGTTTTTTCGGAAGGTGCCAGGGCGCATAGCCCAATCGCACCCGGCTCTTTCGCATATGCTGAAAATTTTTCTTTTGACCAGGATGTTGAGCAGGCAAAAATTCTTTTATCTGCGTCTGAAACAGCTACAAAAAGCGCGCATTTATCTTTGGAGATAAAAACGCTTAATAAATATAAACACACGGCAGAAATAATAGCAAAAGCTTGGGAAATGATTGACATAAAAACAAAGATTGTGACAGTAGATAAAATTCCCGATAAATTTCAGATTTTCTTGGGAAATTTTTTTCTTCCTCAGGATCCAGATCAGTACACTCTTTGGCATTCTGCGCAAGTTAACAATATCACCCGCTACAATAATCAAAGAATCGATAAACTGCTGGAGGATGGAAGAAAAACAGTGGATATTAATGAACGAAAAAAAATCTATAGTGATTTTCAAAAATACCTTCTCGCGGACTCCCCCGCCTCATTCCTCTTCTTTCCCTACGAGTATGAAATCATGAGAAAGTAAGCTTTGATCGAAGTTTTTTATGGTAGGTGATGGCAAAGCGGTGGGCTTCATCTCGAATTCGCATCACAAGATGAAGAGCTTTCGAATCTTTTGGAAGTCGAATTTCTCTGAAGTCTTGCGTAATGATAATCTCCTCCCGTTTGGCAAGGCCAACAACTGGAATAGTAAAGTTTGCGCTTTTGATTGCTTTTAGGGCCGCAGCAATTTGCCCCTTTCCGCCGTCAACAATAAGCAAATCTGGATATGGCCATTCTGCATGTTTTAGCCTTCTTCTAATAACTTCCTCCATCATCGCAAAATCATTTGGGCCAATTGTCAATCTAATCTTAAACCGTCTGTAGTTACTCGTATCTTTCTCGCCATTGTTAAAAACTACCATTGAACCAGTCGCATTTGTGCCGGAAGTATTGGAAATATCAAAACACTCAATTTTTTGAATATTTCCGATTTTTAAATGTAGTGAGAGGTCCTGAAGTTCTTTAAAACGTAAATCTTCCGACAGGTTAGGATTTAGCTCATATTCCAGTGGCTTATGGATTGGGCTTGTGATATAAATAATTGCATCAATTTGTTTTTGAACAGCTTTTGCTTTTTCGAATTCTTCTTTCTTAGAAAATTTGTCTCGTTCAATCTCTAGATTTTTTATGACGTCTTCTTTTCCCCCTTTCAAGAATTGCACCAGGTTTCTGATGTTTTTTCTGTATACTTTTTTGTCCTCGCTTGAGCTAAAAATTGGCGGGCAGGGACATAAGCCTAAATGGTTAAATAGACAGACTCGTTTTGGGTGATTTAATACCGATTGAAAAGGAAAGATTCTGCGCATTAATTTTAAGACCATTTTTATTGTTGACCCACTTGGGAATGGACCAAAATACAAAGAGTTTTTGTCGTCTTCGCGTCTTACGATGAGAACTTTTGGGAAGGCATCTTTTATCGTTATGCGAATAAGTGGATATGCCTTACCATCAGTTAATCTAACGTTGTAGAAAGGACTATATTTTTTAATGAGATTTGCCTCAAGAAGCAGCGATTCAAACTCTGATGCGACTTTTACTATTTTGATTTTTTCGATTTTTTTAACTAGTAATTTTGTTTTTTCGCCAGTAACTTGTTTGGAAAAATAAGAAGAAACTCGGCTTTTTAGATTTTTTGCCTTTCCCACATACAAAACATCACCTTTTTCGTCTATAAAAAAGTAAATACCAGGTTCCCGTGGCAATGATAAGTATGATGATCGTAAATCCTGCATTGGTTAAAAAAGCTGGAGTAATTATTGTAGTAGCAGACCTACTTTTTGGCAAGTCGGCAAAAATCTTTTCCGACACTTGCGGCTCAAAAGGGTCTGAAAAAGATACCTCAACATCTTTGACGTTTTCTGCACCCTCTGGCTTGTAACCGCCAGCAGGAATAGGGTAATCGCTTTGTGAGCCCTTGATAACAAAAACAATATGATCTAGATCAAAGGTATTAAAATAGTCAATGCCTCCTGTGGTGTTTGCCCAGGTGGGATCTACCATAATCCAGGTTTCTTGCTGTTGGTCGTAATACTCAGGCCAGGCATGAAGAATGTCTTTAACCAGGGAAAGCGGCCGTTGTTTTTGATTTTGAGTGTAAGCGTAGCCGTTAAGCTCCCGAGCAGGAATTCCGGCAGAACGGGCAATGGCGATAAACAGATCGGTAAATTCCAAGCACACCGCGGAGCTAGGGTTAAGAAGCACCTCTTTTGCTCCCAGCCTCGGGCTATTATTGATGACGCGGGAAAAGTCATAGGTGAGGGTTTGCCAAACGTATTGGTAAATAGCTCTAGGAGTTTTTAATTTTTGGCCCAACTCTTTTATTTTTTCGCTATTTTCCCAGTACGGCTTTTGCGCCAAGTATTGTTTAGTTTTTTGGGGAGAGAGCGTTTCTTTTTTTGGTTTAAGTACAACCTGCACCCTGCCTGTTACTATCACATCTATTTTTTTGCCGGGCAGAAGGGAATACTGGGCAAGATAATTGCCATCGCCATCCTGCCTAATATTAAGGGGTTTAGGACTGATATTACCGATTGTTACAGTTTGATAACCGGTTTTTGGAGGAAGAGCAATTTCGGTTTTGATGGGGAATACATGCGAGTTTTTAAGGTGGTAAGCAAGCTTAAAACGGTAGTACTGTTTGTTTCCAAAGGCGATAGAAATGCCGGATTCGCCGAGCTGCTCTTTGGTGAAATCCAGGTTTTTGGTCTTGATATTTGGTTTTATGTAGCTGGGTGCGCCAAACGAGGAGGGAACCTTAACGTGTACTTTGAAATCGGTAAATTTATTCTGCTTGGAAATCCCCGGAATATTTATTTCAAAAACCTCTCCCTGTTTTTGCGCCACTTCCGTAGTATCAAAAGAGAATGTAAAAGGAAGCTTTTTATTGATCCCCACCACTTTTTTATTAAAAGTCAGCTCGATACCTACTTCATTATCTGTTGAGATAACGCGAGGATTTATTTTACCATCTGGATCATAGGCCGAAACATTTGCAATATTAACAAACCCCAAGATTATTTTGTAGGAAGACGCGTAAACCTTGCTGGATGTATTGGTTAGAAAAACATCGAATTTGGCGTTAGTAATACCATTTTCATTTACGGTGTAGGTAACATCATAGGCAGTGGTAAAATTTTCCAAAGCAAAAGCGGCGGGCGGCAGCGAAAAATGAAAAATAAAAAATGAAAAATAAAAAATGAAGAGAAATTTTACCATCCTTTCTATTCTAAAACTTTTTTAAGAAATTGTCCTGTATAAGAACCGTCGTTTTGGGCTATTTCTTTTGGTGTGCCCGTGGCGACAATATTTCCTCCTTTTTCTCCGCCTTCAGGACCCAAATCAATAAGAAAGTCGGCGTTTTTTATAATATCTAAATTATGCTCAATCACAATTACAGTATTTCCTATATCAACAAGCCTTCGTAATACTTGTAGAAGTTTCTCCAAATCAGCAAAATGAAGTCCGGTTGTTGGTTCATCTAAAAGATAGATTGCATCCCGACCTCGTTTGGAAAGTTCTGATGCCAGTTTTACTCGTTGAGCCTCTCCCCCTGAAAGAGTCGGGGCTGGCTGTCCAAGCTTAATATAGGAAAGACCAACGTCGTTTAAGATCTGCAATTTATGAGAAAGACTGGGCACGAAAGAAAAAAACGTTAACGCCTCATGCACACTCATAGACAAAACATCGGCAATATTTTTTCCGTTAAAAGAAATAGACAACGCTTCTTGCGTATATTGTTTTCCATTACACACTTCGCATGTAATATACACATCTGGAAGAAATTGCATCTCTATTTTAATTTGTCCCTCCCCCTCGCATGCCTCGCATCGTCCACCTCTGACGTTAAAGGAGAATTTTCCAGGTTTATAACCTTTAAGTCTCGCATCGCGGGTTAAGGCAAATATGTCTCTAATATAAGAAAAGCAGCCGGTATAAGTAGCCGGGTTACTGCGTGGAGTTCTGCCAATAGGAGATTGATCTATTAGAAAAACATTTCTAACATATTCATCTCCTGTTATTCTGGTAAATTTTCCAGGGTTATCTTTGTGGTAGAGATTTATTTTCTGCATCAGAGCATGATACAAAATATCGTGCACCAGCGTTGATTTACCAGATCCTGAAACTCCAGTTACTACAATAAGTTTCCTCATTGGGAATGAAACAGTAATATTCTTGAGATTATGTTCCAGGGCACCGTAAATCGTTAATTGGGAAGAATGTTTGTGGTTTGTTATGGCATTGTTTTGAATATTTATTTTTTTCTCACCAGATAAATATTTGCCGGTTAAAGACGAATTGTTTTTCATGATCTCTTGCGGTGTTCCGATTGCAACAATTTCTCCTCCTTGAAAACCTGCACCTGGACCAAAATCAATCAGATAATCAGCCGCCCGCATTGTGTCCTTGTCGTGCTCAACCACAATCACCGTATTTCCCAAATCACGAAGTTTTTTAAGGGTAGTAATTAGTTTTTGGTTATCTTTTTGATGAAGCCCAATTGATGGTTCATCCAGCACATAAAGAACTCCTGTTAGACCGCTGCCAATTTGTGAAGCAAGACGGATTCGCTGTGCTTCTCCTCCGGATAAGGTTTGTGCTCCTCGAGAAAGTGTTAGGTAACCTAGTCCTACGTCTCGCAAAAACCCAAGTCTAATTTTAATTTCTTTGATAATTACTTTACCAATTTCTTGTTCTCTGAAGGTTAGTTGTTTTGGTAAATCGCAAATAAAGTCAAATGAGTTTTCTATTGACATATTTGAAACTTCAGTAATGGATTTTGAAACAATTGTTACTGAAAGTGCCTCTTTTTTTAATCTGCTGCCTGCGCACTCGTTGCATATTTCATATCTCATAAACCTCTCAACTTGGCTTTTAAGAAATATGGAATCTGTTTCATGGTATCTTTTTTTAAGCTCCCATAAGATTCCTCGAAACGGTTCATAAATAGATGTGTTTTTCCCCCATCTGTTTTTTCCCTGCACCTCGTATTCTTTCTCTCCTGTTCCAAAAAGCAGCAGTTCCTTTTTCTCTTTGGGTGCAAAAGAAAGCCTGGTAGTTTGGGCTATGCTATTTTCGTCACAAAAAATTTTGAATGTTCGGGCAAACCAGGTATCTTGTTCCGCAATATTTTGGAAGGGCAAAATTCCGCCTTCGCTAATAGAAAGATTATCGTTAAAAACCAGGTTTTTATCGACACTAAGTATTGTGCCTAATCCATTACATTTTAAGCAGGCTCCGTGTGGGGTGTTAAACGAAAAAATTCGCGGTTCAATTTCGGGAATTGAGATATTGCAATTAGGACAGGCAAATTTTTCGGAAAAAAGTATATCCTGCATTTTTTTCGGTTTTTCCGGGATAGAAAAACCCTTATCTTGCAAAATGGAAACAATCATTTCTCCGTTGCCAAATCTAAGTGCTTGTTCTACTCCGCGGGAAATCCGCTCGCTTTCTGTATTCTTAGTAAGAACAAGACCATCAATGACCAGATCAATGGTATGCTTGTTTGTTTTAATAAGAGAAAATTTTTCGCTTAATTGAAAAATCTCTCTATCTATTCTAACTTTTTTGTATCCCTGTTTTTTAAGATCAGAAAAAAGTTCTAGATACTCTCCTTTCCTGTCTTTGACCAGAGGAGAGAGTATCAGAAGTCTTAGTCCTGCTTTTGGGTTTACCAAAAGTGCAGAGATGTTCTGGGTAATTTGCTCTTTGGAAAGATGCGATATTTCCCTTTTACAGTTTGGACAATGGGGATGGCCGATTCTAGCAAACAGCAGTCGCAAGTAGTCATAAATTTCAGTCACGGTGCCAACTGTTGACCTGGGATTATGAGAGGTGCTTTTTTGGTCAATAGAAATTGCCGGAGAAAGACCGTCAATCAGGTCAACATCCGGTTTTTTCATCACCCCCAAAAATTGTCGGGCATAAGAAGATAGAGATTCAACGTAACGCCTTTGCCCTTCGGCATAGATTGTGTCAAACGCCAAAGACGATTTTCCGCTACCCGACAATCCCGTAAACACCACCAGTTTATTTTTAGGAATTACCAGATCTATATTTTTAAGATTATGCTCCCTAGCACCTTTGATAACAATTTTATCCATATGATTTTTGCGATCTTTTATTATACAAGAAAATATCTTAGATGAATAGATAGCGGCACTAAATGAGGAAATGAATGGTTTATATTTATAAACCCAAGCCCAAAGTCTTATTAAGTCGTCTTCTTACTCTATGTACTAATGCTCTCGCTGCACCTGTAGTAGTACTTATTAAGCCGGCAATTTTCTCGTCAGGCAGCTGCTGTGGCTATTCACCTGGGAGGTGATTTAGATAGAGCACCAAGGAAATATTACTCAAAAGTGAGATGTTCAATCTCTTTTAATCTTCTTTGATAATCAGCCTGATCAAGAACAAATTTTTTATGCTGCCCAACGGTACGAAAAAAACTCATTAATAAATCTTTGGTAACAAACGAACTATTATTTTTTAGATAGTCTGGAAAAGAAGACCACGCATATGTTTCTAGTTCATTATGATATTTTACAAGATATCCTGTGTATGGATTTAAATGAATATATCGAGATACATGAAGAAACTGCTCATCTGTTTCGATTAGTACCGCTTTAAATTGATTTAAAAGTAAAGCACCATCTCTTTGATGCCTTGTATTAAAATAGCGGGTGTAACTGTTTTGAACATTACTTATAAATCTAGCAATACCGTTGTCCTTTTTTTGTTTGATTAATAAATGAAAATGATTCGGCATAAAACAGTAGGAGAAAATTTGAACCAGTGGCTCGCGGGTTTCTAGCATCTGTAATATCTCATTTTGCCTATCGCTTTCAAAACGTAAAAACTTAGATAGACGTACAGGGGGATTTGCGAATCGATAAAACATAATCGAATCAACTGCTCTTTGGTATTCACGTTTCGTGGTAAATATCGGTTGTCTATTAATTCCTCTATTAAAAACATGGTAGATCTCGTTGGTAATAAGAGGAACAAGTCTTCCTGGCATACATATTATTGTATACAAATTTTTCCTAGGTGTCAACGTATTTCACCTCCCAGGTGAATTCATCTTGACTTTTCAAAAGTTTCTGTGTTACGCTGATGCTGTAAATGGATAAAGCAAAAATTCTTGTTGTGGAGGATGATGATTTTTTACGAGAAGTGTATGTTGAAACACTAAGTGGCGAGGGGTACCACATTGATACAGCAATTGACGGAGAGGAAGGAAAGCAAAAAATAAAACAGGGAGGATATGATTTAATACTTCTTGATATTGTACTGCCAAAAATAGACGGGTTAGCTATTATGCGACAGTTAAAAACCGAGGGGGCAACCTTTCCTAATAAAAAAGTTTTATTTTTAACCAACCTGGATAAAGATGAAGAAATAAAAGAGGCACTTGAATTGGGAGACGGTTACCTTATTAAAAGTCAGCTCACACCGGGAGATATAATAAGAGAAACGAATCTTTACTTGTCAAAAAACGAGACAGCTACAAAGGCAGATGAGGCGAACGGGTCAGCTTTAGCGTAAAAGAAAACGTGCTTCCTTTTCCTTCTCCATCGGATTCCGCCCAAATTCTGCCATGATGTAATTCAATAAGAGATTTGCAAATATAAAGTCCCAATCCGGTGCCCTGGGCATTTTGTTTAACCAGGTATTCGCTGTCAATTCTGCCAAACTTTTGAAACAATTTCGGCATTCCCTCTGGCGGGATGCCTTTTCCGGTATCTGTTATTTTTACCACCACCACATCGTTGGTTACAGAAACCGAGGCGGTAATTTTTCCACCCATCGGAGTAAATTTAAGAGCATTGCCGATTAAATTGATTAATACCTCTTTTATTTTGTCGGCATCTGCATCTGCGTAAGGCAGATTGGGAAAGGGAGTAAATAGCAGTTCAACGTTTTGTTCCTGTGCTTTAGGAAGCATCTCTGTAAGAGTGTCTATTATCACCTCGTTTATATTTGTTGCTTTTAACGATACGGAAACCCTCCCCGATTCTATGCGGGAAACATTAAGCATATCGTTAACCAGCTTTATCAGCCGATCCGTTGATTTGTAAGCGCGGTCAAGGTAATAACGCAGTTTATCGGAAAGTGTTCCTCCCCGTCCGGAAAGCGCCATCCAAATGTATGATTTAATAGCAGTCATGGGAGTTCGAAGCTCATGCGATGCCAAAGATACAAATTCATCTTTTAGTGTATCAATCTGCAAAAGGGTTTCGTTGGCAATCTTTAACTCTTTGTAAAGCAGGGCGTTATCTATGGCAATGCCGATGACCCCTGAGAGCCTTTCTATTAGATCCTGTTTATATTGAAAAAGAAGCATTTCGCTTTCTCCCAGGCAGATAATCATCACACCTATCACATCTTCTCTAACAATAAGGGGATAAAGAAGACAAGATTTGATTTTTGTTAGCTCCTGGATTCTTTTGGCGTCATCAGAGGAAATGTGAGGAACAAAAATATCAAAAACCTCGTGTGTCACAAAGACCTTTTTTTCTTTGACGGTTTTTACCGCCAAGTTTATTTCCTCAAGCAGAGGAATTTCCGCTTGGAAAAATGGCCGGTTAAAAGCTAGCTCGACTTTTGCCACTTCTTCTGTTTGTGATACGGCGAGTTTTTCGAGTATATTTTTCTCCCTGTTCAGAAGAAAAAGAGAAATGGTCTTAAATTCGGCCTCAATCGCAATTGTATCAACAACCCTCTGGGCAATTTGATTAATGTCGGTAACCGAGCTTAAAATAATCTCATGGATTTTCCGCAAGATTGAGAGGGTTTTATTCCGCTCGACCAGCTCGAAGTTTTTCTTGTACATCTCCTGCGTCAAATGCGCCAGGTCACTGGCCAGGCCTTTTGTAGATTGCCCTGGGGGTGGCTGATTTAGATTATTCATGCAAGTTGCTCCTTAAAGTAATCCACCCAGGGGACAGCATTTGGGTCTTGGCCGTATAAAATAGCCAGATAAAAAGTAATATATCCTCCGAGAGCAAGACAATAAAGTATTTGAGCAAGTTGTGTTTGTCCTTCTACTTGAATATCAATAACCTCGATATTGTTTTTTGTTATCACCTCTCTTGTTAGAGCATTGCGTTTTTGAATAATTGGACTATATAGCATTGAATTGAGAATAAGAAAGGAAAGTATGCGTTCTGTTGGATGTATCAAACCCTCCATAAGGTGGTGATTAAGCTCTGGAATGATGGCGTATGCGGCAAAATTCTTGGCAGTTTCATTAAATTGATTCCTCATGGTATGTGCGTTGCCAGACAGATGTTCGGAAGCGACAATAACAGGAATTTTTTCCATAAGTTTTTGAGCAATCTTTTTTGCCTCTTTCTCGATTTTTGCATTTTCTGATTCTAAAAAAGAAACTGCGCTGCTAACATCTTCTGTTGTTAATGGTATAAATCCAAGTCTGGCAAGAACTCCCATGTGTCCTAAAATCATATATCCCTGTCCAAGTCGCGGTTGTTGGGATAAATTGTATTGTGGATTAAAAATATAGGCGGGAAAATTATTTGCTTTGGTAAATTCAGCAAGTTTTGAACCACTGGTAACTGCTGCTATTTTAGCACTCCGTTTTACTGCCTCTTGCGCGCAGGATAAGATTTCTTCGGTTGAGCCTGAATAGCTTGAAAGGAGAACTAAAGAGTTTTGGTCTATATATCCTGGAAGATTATATCCATTGGCAAGTGTAAAAGGAACACGTATTAAGTTAGCAAAAAGTGCTTTGATAAAGTATGCTGCGTAGGCAGATCCTCCCATTCCGCACAGAGCAATGTTTTGAACATTTTTGTATGCATCAGGAAAACGTAAGACTTGCGTTTCATCCCATGCTTGTTTACATTGCTTTGCAAGACTACTCACAGAAGAGTAGGTATCTGCTTTGTCTATTTGGGCAATTGCTTGGTTATCATTAAGATCGATCATGGTGTTGAATAAATTGTATCAGATCATCACGCTTTTGTTCCATAACATCTTTTTGGTAGCTTTCGACATTAAGTCTCAAGAGTGGTTCGGTAATTGAAGAACGCAGCGAAAATCGCCATGTTGGATACGAAATTGCAATCCCATCCATTGTGTCTAGGGTACCATCATTGTATTGTTTAACCGCATCATCTAAGATAGCTTTGGTATCATTGACAGTAAAGTTAAATTCTCCAGATTCAAAAGATCTTCTATATTCTTCTACAATTTTAGATATAGGTTTACCTTTCTCTGTTAGAACTTTAAGTACAGTTAGAATAACAGGCATTTGCGATTCGGCGTTACCAGTTTCTCGAAAATAATAGTGGGCGGAAGACTCTCCTGCAAATAGCGCGCCAGTTTGATTCATCGCCTCTGTAATATATGCATGTCCCACTTTTGTCACTCCTGTTTTTCCGCCATTTTCGGCAATAATTTTTTGAGGAGTAAATAAGTATCTAATATCAACAAGTATTTGCTCGCCCGAATTTTTCTTGAGAAGCTCTACCGCAACGATCGAGGTGATGATGGTTGGAGGAATAATATTGCCTTTCTCATCAAGGAAAAAAAGACGATCTCCATCTCCATCCGGAGCAAGACCCAAATCTGCTTCTTCTAAAACTACTCTTTTTTGTAAATCAATTAAGGTTTCTTTTTGCAAAGGATCTGGTTGGTGAACAGGAAATGTTCCATCAAGCGCAAAGTTCATTCTCACGATTTCTCCCGGAATTTTATTGAAGAGCGCATCTATATATTGAGATCCCATAGCATTAGCCGCATCAGCAACGATCTTAAATGTGCCTATTTCTGGGTTTCCAGCAATATGCAGGGCATTTTCTACCTCGTCTTCTAAAATGCCTGATTTTTTCGTCACTGTTCCTCCTAAAGTTTTTCCAGCTGATTCGCCAGACAGCGCCATTTGCTTTATCTTTTCAAGCCCAGTTGATTTACCAATTTTTATAAGACCCTTTTCCCTTCTTTTCACTATTTTTATCCCATTCCACTCTTTTGGGTTATGGGAGGCTGTTATTTGCATACCGGCGCCGTAACTGTAGTGATATACAGCAAAGTAAAATGTAGGAGTTGATACCACGCCAATATCAATAACTTCTGCTCCAAGATCAACAAGTGTTTGGATGGCTACTTTTGTAAGTGTGGGAGAGGAGGTTCGCATGTCAGTTCCAACAACAATAGTGGAGGACAAAAGATTGGTATAGATTGCCTTTATAATTGGGACAATGTTTTCTTCGTTAAGCTCTGATGGATATATTCCCCGAATATCATACCCCTTAAAAATTGCGGAATTAATAGTCATTTTTCAATCTTATATTTCAAGCAAAAAAAAGTCAACCGCAGTCCGAAGAGGCAAAAAGGATTTTCCTGTTTTTATGCCAAGATCAATCTCGTAAAGTTTTTTGTAGAGTGCCTTAAGTTGATCTTGAGAAAAAAGGTTTGCTTGTTTTTGAAGTTTTCCACTCTGCCAGGGAGCAAGCCTTCCTACCTCGTCAATTGGAGAAGCAAAAGTAATACCAAGAAGTAAACGAAACTGGCGGATAATCATAAAAAATACTAATTCCACCTCTATTGTTTTTAAAACCTGATTGTGCATACTAATAAGCTTTTTGCCATTCCCAGGACTTAAACTATCTAGAAAAGTAAAAAGCGTTTTGGGAAATAGATATGTTTTGACAACTGCTTTTGAAAATGTTTCAGTTTGTTTTTTGGCAAGTATCTTTCCATCCCAAAAAAAAATATCCACATCCTCCTGTCTTTTTATATAATTGATGATGCTTGATGTTTCTTTGGTAAGTTTCCTTTTGGAAAAAAAATCTTCGATGAATACTTTTTTTTCATCCGAAAAAAGCATCCCGCCTTCTGATATTTGCATAAGGTCAGTAAGAGTTAGTTTTTCTCCCTCAAAGTAAATTGGATGCCCTGCTTTCTCTTTTTGTTCTAGGAAGTATTTGCGAGATGAAACTATATCATCGCCGTGGATAATAGTAATCATAGAGCAGATTTGTATTCTTCAAATAATTTGTTTACTTGTTTGTTAAGATGTCTGCCTCGACTGCGGTGTGGCAATAGTGCCCCCGAGAAGTTTTTGGGAATATGCAGTAACTCGTGAATGAGCACTTTTTTTTGCTGATTGGCATCTAATTTGTCGTAGTATTTTGATAATACTTCGATCACATACGAAGCGTCAATTTTTAATGCGTGCTGAAAAATCTTAGGAAAGGACCAGATGCGCGCGTAAGAGCGGGATTTTGATCCATATGTACGGTAGCAATAAATTCTTTTTGGGTCAATGTAGGGAAAATCAATAATTTTAAGCAAACCAGCAATATCTTTTTTAACATCATCCGCCTCTTCCCACTCCAGCTTTTTGTTTTTTTTACGTATGTTTATCCGCCACATAGGATGCACCGAAGGCCTCGGGTTTTGTTTTTGCCACAAATCCATTGCCCGTGACCATACCAACAACTTCTTTAATCATCGCCCGTGTTTCACCATGTTCTCCCACATCAACGTGAATTTCCAGGTGATATTTTGGCATGTTTCCATTAAGAGATTTCTTCAAGAGCGGCACAAATTGTTCGGCAAAAGAAAGGGATGTTAGAGTCTCCGTGTAAATTTTCTCGCGAAGTGTATGCGTTTTAGGCAATATTTTTTTCTTCCAAAAATATCTGCCACCAAAACCCTTCCTGTGTACTACAATGGCAGTAACAACGATCAAAGATCCTATTTTAGCTTCTTTAATCTTTTCTTGAGAATCCGTGCCAATCACCAAGCTATATTCCGCATCCGGATCCCCCTCAAGAAAGTTTCGTATCTCATCTATTACTTCACTGGGCAGCAAGCTTCCCAAAGTAGTACTGTGAAATTTTCCAAGATCCATGGGATCGTATTTTACCACATTTTGGCTATATTTTCCAAAGCCACTTTACCAGAATTTTGAGACGCTCTGGTATTTCCAAAACTCCCCTTTTACTGTATTGATGTTGAGAAAAATTCCGTGTTCCCAAAACACTTACAGCAGCATTACTTTCCAAAGAGACACTGTTATTGACCACAGTTGGTTGTCCCTTTATTTTTGGCAGTTTTTCAATGGCGCGATAAATCTCGGTGGCACCATTATCTTGGATTAGAGAAAAACCTTTAAATGAACCTGTTTCCGCCCGAAGTAAAAATGGCGTCACAGCCACAATCCCAGGGTCACTCCAAATCGATAAAAATGCCTGTGTATAATAGTTCGGTATGCGGGATTCTAAAACCGCGTCTTTGGTCCAGCCGGTTTCCGTAATAAATACCGGTAATTCCCTCCTACCAAGATCTTTTATCAACGCTCTCTCTAAACGAAAACTGGCTGTGCCCATGCTGCCTTGGTTTTGAGGAGGCTGAGCAAAACCAGGATTTGGATAGGAGTGGCTGGCAATCCCATCAATTTGACTAAATACCAACGGCTGGAGAGTATGCATCAGACGTAAAAAATCATACTGGTTGATAAATGTACCGTCAACAGTTGGAGCAGCATTATCAAGTCCTGCTGTTATAATAAAAAAGTCTTGACTTTTATTTTTAAAAACAGTGGCTGCATACTGCAAAATATCGGCGTATTCGGCCGGATTTGGAGTTCCTCCCCACTCGTCTCCCCTATTAACCTCATTAAATACCACAACGTAGCGATTTTTGGTTGGCCATTCAAGCGAATTAAGAAAGTTGGCAAAATCTAAAACGTCCGTGGCCTCGGGTTTTCTCCATACCTTGGTATTAAAAAAATCTCCTTCTGTAGCAAGTCTAACAATTGGAATGACATGTAAGCCTCTCGCTTTATCCATGAATTTCTGCCACTTTTGCAAATTTTTGTCCCCTGCTTGAATAGGAATGGTAACATATCCCCAATCTCCACCATTGGCGTTTACCAGCGCCGCCGCCTGATCTAGCTCTTGCGGAAAAAGAATATGAATGCCAAATTTGTTGTTGGGAACAGCAAGAGGGTTTTCCACAGCGATTGCCAACACCGGGTGTTGAATAGCTAGAAACATAAGGAACATCAGAAAGAATATCAGTTTCATAAGACAAAACCTAAGAGCGACATTGAATCATATGTTGGATACTTTTGCAATATTGTCAGTGCAAGCGGTATATTAAAATCGTCATCCATGGCTTTTTTAAATTCTTGGAAGTTTTGCTGCTCTTTTATTTGACGCAAAGTCCACGATGTAATGATTTTTTCAGCCTCTTTTAACTCTTTTTCCTCAAACTCCCAAGATTCACGGTAATGATGCGAAAGCAGAAGATAACGGATGGCATTAGGTGAGTATTTTTTGAGAAGATCAGATACCATCACCAAATTCCCCACCGACTTTGCCATTTTTTGTCCCTTGTACTTAAGCATTCCTACGTGTAACCAATGCTTTACAAAGGGAACTTTACCTGTAAAACTTTCGGTTTGAGCAATCTCGCTCTCATGATGCGGGTAGATAAGATCATGTCCGCCACCATGAATGACGATCTGTTCTCCTAAATATTCAAGATTCATGGCGCTGCATTCTATATGCCAACCAGGCCTGCCTTTTCCCCACCGACTTTGCCAATAAGGCTCATCATTTTTTGATTTCTGCCAGAGCAAAAAATCGAGTGGATGTTTTTTGAGAGGATCATTGGGATTTCCACCCCGCTTTTTCAAAAGAATCTTCATCTGATCTTCTGAAAATCTTGAAAGTTTCCCATATTCTTTATCCTTTTTTACTGAAAAATAAATATTTCCATTTACTTGGTAAGCAAAACCTTTTCCCAAAAGAACTCTGATGATACGTATCATTGTGGTAATTGAACTTGTTGCTTTTATATAGTGTGTCGGAGGTAAAACATTAAGCTCTTTCATATCTTGTAGAAAACGCTTGGTCCAAAAATTACCAAGTTCCCTCCAGTTTCTGTTTTCCTCTTTTGCTCGTTTTAAAATGTCGTCATCAATATCTGTTACATTTTGTGTGTAGTTAATTTCGTAACCCCTATATGTAAGGTAGCGATAAACAACATCAAAAAAAACATAGGTGAAGGCATGACCAAGGTGTGTGGTGTCATATGGCGTTATGCCACAGACATACATACTTACTTTCTTTCCGTTAAGAGGAACAAAAAGCTCTTTTTTCTTGGTAAGTGAGTTGTAAATCAGCATGGTATAATTATACATTATGAAAGTCTTATGCGTTTTTGCTCATCCTGATGACGAGAGTTTCTCGTCTGGAGGCGCTATTGCTAAACTTACAAAAGAGGGACACAAAGTATTGCTCATCACTGCTACTAAAGGTGAGGCAGGCCAAACTGGTGGTTTAACAACACAAGAAACACTAGGAGTTGTCCGCGAGAAAGAACTTCAAAAAGCCGCCCACATACTTGGTATATCGGAAATTTTCTTTTTGGGATACATTGATGGAACTCTAGAAAAAATTCCAGTAAAAGAAATAAGTAAAAAAATACTTAAGATTTTTCTTAAAGAAAAACCAGATATTGTCATAACGTTTAATAAAGAAGGCGGATCTCGACATCCAGACCATATACAGATACATAAAGGCGTAACTCTTGCGTTTAAAGAATATATTAAAAATTTAACAAAACGCGCAAGCTTGTATTATGCCGATATCCCAAAAAGCTTGCTTAAAAAATTAAAACGCTTAGGAACTCTTTATACAGCTTTTGGAGAAATAGAAGGAACAGACGACACAAAAATTACAACTGTTGTTGATATATCAGAAACGATTAATACAAAAATACAGGCGTTTATGTGCCACCAAACGCAAAAAAAAGATTGGGAACGGTTTTTGAAGCGAAAGTACCTGCCAGAATTTAAAAAGGAATACTTTACTCTTGCTAGAATTTCACCGTCGGCAGTTGACATTTCTCCACTTGGGAAGTAGCATCTCCGTAGAGAGCCCCATCAACGAAAATTTGGATATTATATGTTCCTGGTCCGTCACGCACAGTCGCAACACGAGCGTTATACTCTCTTCCAAGAAATCTTGGCGTGTCTACTACAATCTGGACATTTCTGTATGTTGAAACGGAATTTATGGAAATGGCAACTCCGGCCGGATCAAAACAGCCAGGTTTAGCTCTGCTTAAAATACCAACTTTGATTGTGGTAACAAATCCTGCAAAAATGGGACCACCTTCTCCCTGTAAAGTAGGAGCAGGGGTAAGGGTTGTATCAGACACCACACGCGTGCTAATGTCAGCACTTGTTGAGTAGGCGGTGCCAATAGAATCAGGTGCTGTAAATATGGCGTTGCATCCATCAATTGAGAGTCTTCCATGATACCAAAGTCTCCATTCCACCAGACCTCCGGCCAACTGTCCTTTTTCGTCTAATACCTTGGCTGTTAAAGTAGTCTGATCTCCCAGAGCAATATTACCTGCAAACCCACCATCTTCAAAGACGACTCGAGTTCCATTACTTCCTTCACCACATTGAACTCGTGCTGATTCCGAAGGGCCGATAACAGCATCCGGAGGTTTAGGGGTTGGGCTTGGAGTCGGAGTGGGAGTGGGAGTAGGAGTCGGTTTAACAATCGAACCTGTCGAAAGGAGAGCAAATACCGCTAAAATAATGATTAGTACTTTAGTCTGCACAAAGTAAGCCATCTACTTTACCGTTATTGACAAAATAATAACAACCAACTGTTATCCTCCAACTACTGCATTTTCCGGATCTTGAAGAAAAGCTTTCTCCAATACAGCTGCTTTCGCATTGGGATGAATCAGTACAGGCTTTTCCTTTATCAGAAGTTTTTAGGTTGCACTTTTCAAATTCACTTATTCCTATTCTCCCCCACTTTCCTCCCTGTTTTAAGCATGCTTCTTTGGTTTTAGGAAGAGGGGAAAGCTTTGTTTTATCAATTTCTGGTGGAGGAGCGCAGCAGGTTCTGTTGATGTAGTCATTAATTCCCCAAACTACCAAAAATCCAACAACCAAAAACAAAACTATAACGGTTGGACGTTTTATTTTACTCCACATAACGTGTTATTTATCAGATTCAAATCTTATTAAAACAGAACCAGTATATCACATCCGGGGCGTGGGCAGGCCGCCACCCGGAGGTTTTTTGTCAACCATTGATTTTGAAGCTAAATATAAGAATTTTTATGTTTAATGTAGTAAAATATGCAAATTAATGAAACAGCTCATTGTAGCGCTTCTAATAATTATAACCATTATTACCCTAATTGTAGTTGCCTTTACTATTAACCAGGTTAGTCAGGAGGAGCAGAGGCTTAAATCTGACTTACAGTACCGTTCTACACTTCTTGCCCAGAGTTTAAAGGAGAGTGTTGAGCCCAACTTTATCAATAAGTCAGACGCGTATTTACAGAATGTGGTGGAGAGGTTTTCTAATAAAGAAAGGTTTGCCGGACTGGGAATTTACGACAATAAAAATAAAGTTATCGCCGCCTCTTCTGTTATTCCTGAAGCATCCGCTTCGGCCCAGAATGTAGTAGCTAATGCAATGGATGCTGACAAGGCAAACGGTGATTTTGAAACAATGGGTAACAAAAAAGTTTACCTCCTGGCTGTTCCTTTGCACGATGATAAAAGTGTGGTAGGTGCTTTAATGGTAGTGCAAAATGCCGGATATATTGATGACAGATTAAATGAAATTTGGAGAAATAATCTTATCAGGTTGCTAATCCAGGCATCATTACTCTCTTTTGCAGTGCTCCTTTTAATTCGATGGATTATTTTTGAACCGATCCGCGGTTTGGTTGAGACGCTAAAGTTAGCGAGAGCGGGAGGAACAGAGCAATCTCCCAAAAGTTTAACAAGCTCCTTCTTTTTCCGGCCTTTAGTTAAAGAAATCTCCAATATCAGAAGTAGCCTTCAGGAAGCCAGAATTTCTGCCAGCGAAGAAGCCAGGATGAGGTTGGAAAAACTAGACTCTCCATGGACGGCAGAAAGACTGAAAGAATTTACTAAGGATATTTTAAGAGGTCGGACTATTTTTATGGTCTCAAACAGAGAACCATATATCCACACAAAAGATGGAGGAAAAATTAGCTACTATTTCCCGGCCAGCGGAATGGCAACTGCAATTGAACCGGTGATGCGTTCATGTGGCGGGATGTGGATTGCCAACGGAACCGGTGATGCGGATAAATTAGTGGTTGATAAATTGGATAAAATCCAAGTTCCGCCGGATGAACCAAAATACACCTTGAAACGCATTTGGTTAACAGAAGAAGAAGAAGCAGGTTATTACTACGGTTTCTCTAATGAAGGATTATGGCCTCTTTGCCACATTGCCCACAACAGGCCGATTTTCAGGAAAGAAGATTGGGAAAAATATAAAAAAGTTAACCAAAAATTTGCAGATGCTATTCTTACAGAAATCAAAAACCAGGACAGACCAATTATTTTAATTCAGGATTTTCACTTGAGTCTAGTTCCTAAAATGATTAAAGCTCAGCGGCCGGGCGCTGTGATAGGTATCTTTTGGCACATCCCCTGGCCTAATCCAGAATCCTTTAGCATTTGTCCATGGAAAAAAGAAATTTTAGATGGAATGCTGGGCGCGGATCTTTTAGGGTTCCATACTCAGCTTCACTGCAATAATTTTATTGAAACAGTTGGTAGAGAACTTGAGTCAATGATAGACTTTGAGCGTTTTACTATCACCAAAAATGGCCACGTTTCTTCTATAAAACCTTTTCCTATTAGCATCTCTTTTCCTAACGGTTTTGAAAAAGTAAAAGATGAAATAGATAAGGACGAAAAGGAAAAACTGCTAAAAAGCTTAGGGATAAAAACAAGGTATATTGGACTTGGAATTGACCGTCTTGACTATACAAAAGGCATACTGGAGCGCCTAAAAGCAATTGAGATTTTTCTTAATAAATATCCCTCTTATCTTGGTCATTTTATCTTTATTCAAATTGCTGCTCCCAGCAGGACTAAAGTCAAAAAATACCGGGATTTTGCAGTTGAGATTGAAAAAGAGGCGGAAAGAATTAATTCCCAATTTAAAATTAAGGATTGGAAGCCCATCGTGCTTCTGGAAAAACATCATGACCACAAAGAAATCCAGAAATTTTACAGATCAGCGGATTTTTGTCTGGTTACATCATTGCACGACGGAATGAATCTAGTGGCAAAAGAATATGCAGCTGCAAGATATGATGAAAAAGGAGTTTTAATCCTAAGCCAATATACAGGTGCTTCGAGAGAGCTAAAAGATGCTTTGATTGTGAATCCGTATAATGGCGAGCAAACGGCAGATGCAATCAAAGAAGCACTGGAAATGAAACCTTATGAACAAACCAAAAGAATGAGGGATATGAGGGAAACGATTAAAAATTATAATGTCTATCGTTGGTCAGCAGAGCTTTTGAAAACTATAGTTAATTTAGGATAATCATGGATGTATGGAAAAATTTAGACAAAGTAACTGCCCAACTGCAAAAGAGCCCCACAAAAGTCTTAATGCTGGATTTTGATGGTACGTTAACCCCGATTGTTAAATCCCCCCAAGCTGCAAAACTTTCTATAGAAATGAAGAATTTATTAAGAAAGCTCAGTCAAAAACAGGGGCTTTATTTAGCAATTATTAGCGGACGAAGTCTAGAAGATCTTAAAAAGAAAGTTAATTTAGATAATATTATTTATTCCGGAAATCACGGACTGGAAGGGGAAATTCTTAAAGAAGAATATTGCTTTCCTATTCCGGATAAAACGTTGCTTGCTTTGAAAATCATTAGAAAACAGCTAAATCAAATAGCAGATCAGTATAAAGGAGTGTTTATTGAAGATAAAAGGCTTGTATTAAGTTTTCATTACAGAATGGCAGGGAAAAAAATATCTGAGGTCAAATCAGCTTTTCAAAAGATTGTACAACCTTATGTGCAAGACAGGTTAATTTCCGTTTTGGCAGGGAAAATGGTATTTAGTGTCCGCCCGAAAACAGATTGGAACAAAGGCAGTTTTGCTAAGCTTGTCATAGATAAAATCCGAGGACGGATAAAGATACCACCGGTCGCCATATTTATAGGTGATGATACAACAGATGAAGATATTTTCCGGGAACTAAAGAGTGGAATTACCGTCAAAGTAGGTAAAAGTGTGCAATCAAAAGCTAAATACCGGTTGGAGAATACAGACGATGTTTTTAAGTTTCTGGAATGGATTGGTGCTATTAGTTGTTGACAACATAGTTTGAACCAGGTAATATTAGTGTATGTACAACCGTGCATATATTCAAGGGCATGAGGGGCACCTTCATTACATAGCTAATTCTAATCTTTTATCTTTGCAGAAAACGATCAGCTTTTCCCAAGATGAGGAAGAATTAGTTAGGGTTATCCGAAATTTATCCGATCCTACAAAATTAAGGATTTATTTACTGCTACATAAAGTTGAGGAAATATCAGTAACCGATTTAACTCAGGTTTTGGATTTATCCCAATCTGCTATATCCCATGCATTATCAGATTTGAAAAATCTGGGGCTTGTTGAATGCCATCGTTGCGGCCAACTAATTTGTTATTCGCTTAGCAACGGCAAAAAAAAGAATAAATTTTTGAATTTCTTTGACAGGTTTAAATGATTATAATATGAAACCGTTTAATATATTCATTGCTGTATTTTTAGTTGTAATTGCAATAGGTTTTCTCTTCTTCAGGGATGGATTTAACAAACCCTCCCCAGTCCTTATGGACAGGCTAAATTATATAGATTATTCCTCAAGCAATTTAGAATCAGCTAAAAGAAACGGCAAGACGGTTTTGTTTTTTGCTGCCACCATTTGGTGCCAGACCTGCCAGGCTTTGGAAAAAGAGATAAAAGAAAGAGGTAACATTTTACCATCTGATGTAACGATACTTAAAGTAGATTATGATCATGATAGAGAAATGAATAGAAAATGGGGAGTAACTTCTCAACATACATTGATTGTCTTAGATCAAAATGGCAATGAAGTAAAAAGGTGGATTGGTGGCAACCTTGATGCTTTAATGCAAAACCTAAACTAATTTTATGTTACTGCTCATACCGATTGCTTTTATATCAGGAATTTTGACAGTTTTTTCTCCCTGTGTATTACCCATACTTCCGGCAGTATTGGCAAGTGGGATTGACGGAAATACCAAAAGAATAAAGGGGGTTATCCTAGGGCTTATTGTCAGTTTCACCATAGCCTCTTTGCTTTTAGCAACCATCGTACGGGTTCTAGGTATTCCTGCTGATACTGTCAGAACTTTAGCTGTGGTGTTACTTATTGTTTTTGGTCTAAGTTTAGTCTTTCCCGTAATTTGGGAAAAGATTCAAGTATTTATTGAGCGGTATTGGCATTTTGGATTTTATCAAAACCAAAATAGCGGATTTTGGGGAGGATTTTTAACAGGCGCATCCCTGGGAATAATCTGGACTCCATGCATTGGCCCGGTTGTAGCGGCGATGGCAACTCTGGCTGCCGTTAGTTCTTTTTCGTTTACAATGGTCGCGATCGTATTTGCTTACGCTTTAGGTACTGGTGTTCCTTTGTACTTTATTGCCCGGGGTGGAAGTGCAGCTTC
>JACPGP010000025.1 GCA_016182425.1 Candidatus Levyibacteriota bacterium | reverse complement strand
GACCAAGAGATTAAAAGTCTCCTGCTCTACCGCTGAGCTACCGGCCCTTAATTTGACCTCTAATATAATCCCTCCCATGGTGAGATTTCAAGTATTTTTCTCTATTTAATGCCTCGCCACGCGTTCTATATTATTCTTTGTAAACAACTTCCCATTTCTTGCCACTCAATTTAGTATAAGACTTTTTATCAAAACTTAAATCATTGTGTTGCCGCAGTCTTTTTTCTAGATCCTCAGTTTGGCCAATATATATTCTGTTACTCGATGTACTTCTTAGAACATATACAGTAAACATATCTGTGACCAAGAGCTTAAAAGTCAGGCGAAGCCTGATCTAACCGCTGAGCTACCGGCCCGCCCGCAACGCCAGCAAGCTGTCTTGCGTGGCGGGCGGGCCCGCTCGCTTGCAAACTAACTTACGGTCATTATATTCTTTCTTTCAAAAATTTTCTGCCAAAACCAGTTTTAAAGTATTTTTCTCTTCTTAAAGCTTTCTCTTTGTTTAAACAAACTTCGTAATACACTAAATCAAGCGGTCTTCTATCTTTTGTTGCAAGAACTAATCCGCTATTGTGTTTCTCAATTCTTTTTCTCAAGTCAGGAGTATAACATACAGTTTTTGATCCTTCTGACTACGGAGCACGTACGTGTAAAACATTGCTCGTATGACATTATACCAACCAATCTGCTCTCTTGACAAGTGCGTTTAAATATTCTTAGACTGGATAAGAGATGGATTTTAGCCATCGGGAGGAGGTGATAATGTGTCAACAGATATTGGTCAAGTTCTCCTGGCGTCGATAAATACTGGCGTGCTTGCTTTTGTTAGTTTTGTCCCAAAATTTATCGGCGGGGCGGTAGTGCTGCTCGTTGGTATCGTGGTTGCTTCTATACTTAAACAGTTACTTCTTGAGATATTTAAGACGATCAAAGTAGAAGCATTTTTGCACAAATACGGCGTGCCTGAGATGAAGGAAGAATTTACATGGTCAAACATTCTTGCTGAGATTGCACGCTGGTTTATAATTATTATCTTTTTGATTCCAACGGCCGACGTATGGGGACTTCCCCAAATTATCACAGTGTTAAATCAGTTCTTGCTGTACATACCAAATGTTTTTGTGGCAGCAATTATTGCTTTGGTTGGTTTGGCATTTGCCAGAATATCACATGATGTAGTTCTGGCTTCTGCCCACGGCGTTTCTTCGGAAACGTCCCGAACAATAGCGTCGGTAACCCGCTGGGCGATTGTCGTTTTTGTTCTTCTGGCCGTACTTAATCAATTGGGTGTGGCGGCAGATCTAGTCCGAATTCTCTTTACAGGTTTTGTGGCAATGCTAGCTATCGGTGGAGGAATTGCATTTGGATTAGGCGGTCAGAATGCAGCAAAGGATGTTATTGACGATCTCCGAAAGAGATTAAGATAATTCTTAAGTCATAAAAGCCATTCATTCTCTTTTGTATTGAGGAGAGGGTGTGGTTTTGTTATAATTCTGATATGCCCCCGTCGTCTAGCGGCCTAGGACGGCTGGTTTTCAGCCAGTAAATCACCGGTTCGAATCCGGTCGGGGGTACTAATTGCCGGGAAATAAAAGCATAAATATGAGCATGACAACAACAAGAAAAAGAAACCCCATAAGCACAATTAACTTTCTGTTTCTTTGATTATCCCCTGTTTTTTTGCTGTAATAAGGATTTGCTGTTGGAGAAGATTTCGTTATGTCGATGGTAAAACCGTTCTCTTTGAGAAACGAGTATTTCTCAAAAAGAAGATGCACGGAATCGGGATATAAACCAGTGTCTTCCTCTTTAAGTGTTGTTCCAAGAACAATAGACGGCGATATTGCCTCAACGGTAAATTTTTTTGCTTCAAAGATTTCTTTTAATGCCAAACAAAGGTCTTTATTGATAGCAATAACCTTTACACCATTTTCTATGGAAAATGTTTTCGCTATAATATTTTCAAAAGGAATCGATTCTGAAAAAAGCTGCGCTACCGATTGTTTTTGCTCCTCCATTATTCCAAGATAGTCTTTTTCGAAAACAACACTTTCTGAAGCAACTATAATAAATGCCTTGGGAGAAAGCTGATTCTTGTCAATAAAAACCTGGATCGCCTGGTCCAGTTCCCCTCGATTGACCACGTCCAAATCCCTGACCGCTTTGACGGGAAAAACAAAACTGCAACCACCCTCAATACCGCTTGGGTAGTAGTAAAATCCCTTTCTTTGAAGATAAAGAACAGCTGTTGTTTGTAATGCCATTTAACTACATCTCCTTCCAGGATACCACACGCAAAATATTATTGGAATAATCAACATTTACCTCAACGGTGCGTTTGATACCAAAGTAATTTGCAGAGGATGTTATTACTTTTGGATTAGTACCGCTAACTTGCACAGTAACTAAAGCTTGATCTATAGATAAATTTGTGCCAGTATACGCAGGATCTCTAAGGAGTCTTACCAACGCATCTTCTGCTCCGCTTTCCGCATAAAAATACGTTTCTATGGATAATGCATAAACACTGGTACTTTTTGCTTGAGCAAGAGTGACAATAGCCACAGTTGAAATGATTGTTACTGAAACAATAGTGAAAAATAAAAGAGTAATAAGCGCCTGTCCTTTCATCGTAGTCCCATTGTTGTCTGAAAATTTTTTGTTTCCGGCCCAGAGACTCTAGTAGTTTTACTCGTTACTGTATACAAAATACGCACGCTATGCTTTCCATTTGTATTTCCGAGTGTTTGAAACGATACATTAGAAATTGTTGAATCGAAACTATTAAGGTTATCTGTACCGTTATTATTGGTTAATTGCAAATTGCTATTATTTAACATGTATGTATAATTTACTCCGTCAATAGAAAGCTGCAGGGAGGTACTCTGCGACCCAAGTACAGGAGAAATAATACTTTGAGCTCTATTAATATCGTAGCTAAGACGGGAGATTAAAAATTGTCCGTCTCTATCAACACTGGATGTGCTTTGAGACTCAAGCTGAGCATCAAGACTGGCAGCAAAAAGATCAACCATTACCACCAAAAGTATTGATAAAAGCCCCATATAAACAAGCATCTCAATCAAAGTAAACCCTCTTTTCGAATTGAAAATTTTTCTCATGGGCTATAGTTTACTGTTACGTCGTACAATGTTGGGCTCTGTGTGATATCTGTTGTAGTAAGGTATGCTTTGTACCGAAAACAACGGGCAGGATTTTTGTAATCGCCAGAAACATTCATTGGGATTGTTCCTGCATCTAAGAAGCGAGTCGCAGACGTTCCATCTGGTCCAACAAAAGAAAAAGCAATACCAGTGCAATCACCCGTATCTGGATTTGTGTCTGCTCCAGCAACTTGGAAAGCAATATCTGTTTGCGACGGCTTTTGAAAGTTTGGGTAGATTCGATAAAATGCAGCACTTTTTTGAGCATCAAACGTGCTGGACTCAAGTGTGCCTGATGTTGAAAATGCTCCTCCTGGGCCACCGGCGATTATTTTAAGCTCGCTGTTGGCATCTCCTGTTATAATGTAGGAATATGCATCTCCATCTGTTTCCAAAACCGAAGCTACACCATTGACGCCAGTATTTATTTCCAAGCCACCGCACCGAATTGGTAATTCTTCATTTGTAATGTTTACTGCCTGATATTCTTCTCCCGAAGTTCCCACAATAATTGCTCTGTTTCCTGGAACAACAGTAATCCCCTTTGGATTCATACCATTTGTGTCATAGCTTCCAACTACAGGTCTACTTCCTGTCTTTGTTGATACATCAATAATAAAAAGTTCTTTCTGCGCTTCTGACACAGCAGTAGCAAGATAAACTCTTGTTCCTGTTTCATTGACAAAGATATCTCTTCCTTGCTGCCCATTCACAGTTGTACTGCCAACAACCGTTAGATTTGCTTGATTACTTACATCGATAATTTGCAATTGAGAGTTTGTCGAATCTACTGCTACGTACGCGTAGCTTCCCACAACAAAAACTTTTTTCCCAGTACCAGCAAGCGATACGCCATCCGAGTCCAAAAGTGGACGCGAACCATTCTTGTTTGCCAAATCAAAATTGTAGAGTTTGCTACCCGCTGTCATGTAACCAGTTGTTCCCGAAACAAAAATACTATCACCATTACCGTTTCCCGGAGCGTTAAAGTGGCCGGCCTCTGTGTATGGAGGCGAAGAAAGATTAATAATGACAATTTCTTTAGAGTTGTTGTCTGTTGCTAGATACGCATAAGTTGTTTCACCAAACACATCGTTTGTTTTGTAACCATCAAACGTTCCTAAGATCGACGCAACTGGAGGATTTGCATTACTTATATTGACATTGGCAAAGGATACTCCAGAAGCATTTTCCCCAGTTCCGGCAAATACCCTTCCTTGGATTGCTGTTATAGCATTTGCCACACCTTGCTTGGGCAAGTCAAGGGCTGCAATCGAAAGATTTGGTTCGCACCAGTTTGCACCTCCTCCTGCTCCAAGTACTACTTCTCCTCCATCCGCATTTGTTACCGTCACCCCGATTTTTATTCCGGCATTAAAATCACTTTCGGTTGTTTGCACCCAGGCTGCATTGTTAAGATAACGGCTAAGATACACAACAGAGGAAACAGACGATGTGTACGGAGTAGTCCAGGAAACTGATGAGCTAACTTTTTTTATTGAAGGATCAAAAGGCGCTACATCGCTTATGACAATACTTCGCGTAAAACCATTTACATTTTCCACTCCTTGTGCCAACGAGAAGGTATTAGCAGAAATAACAGGATGATACGTGCCATTGACTGAAAAATTATTCCAGTCTTTTTCTCTAACAATCCGTACCGCTTCCTGAGCTTCCAAAAGCAACGGAACCGCTAGCAGTCGTTGTGAAGTTTGGGCTTTTCCATCTCTAGAAGAAATAAATCCAGTAAAAAGAGCAGGAATCACAATGCCTGCAAACGCAATTACCAGCAAAAGTTCTATCAATGATTGCCCGCTCCTCGTTAATTTGAAATTTACCATTACTGTATCTGAGTTATTACTCCATACCGATTAATCTGTATTGTTTTCTGCTCGTTTGTCAGTGTGTTTTTTATGGTGACCGTATGCTGATTCGGACTAAATCCGACTGCTTCTCCATTTCTTTTTTCGAAAATAATGCTATCGTTTGGTAAAGAAATGTCAGAAAATTCCAAGTCCTCCTCAAGCGCAATAACAAAATTAGAGGCATTTGAAGGGGTATAAGATGATCCGGCAAAAACAGTATAGTTATTTTGCGTAAAATATACACCATTATCTGTATCCACAGATATTGCCCGTTGCTGCTGAGATTGTATATCCGCAATAAGCACACTTAATGCGCCCTGAAATGATGCTTTAGCTGTAGAGGATAAAAGGCTAATTGTGATAAAACCAAACAGTGTGGCAAAAATTGCCATCACCAAAATAATCTCAAGAATTGTGGCACCTTTTTGTTTTTGCATATCATCGCGGGGTAATTTGGCCTATTAGTCCGTAGATTGGGGCAATAATGGCCAGCATCATTCCACCAATTAAAAGTCCCACAAAAACAAGCATAATAGGTTCGATAAGTGAAGTTACTGTCTTTAATTTTGTGGAAACTTGATAATCCAAGTATTCAGATATATCCTGCATGGATTTATCCAAAGATCCGCTGCGCTCCCCAGCTTCAGTAATTTTAATGATAATACTAGGAATCATGCCCTTTGACTGGGCAAATCCTTCAGAAAGCTTTTTTCCGCCAACAACCATGTCTTTGCACTGTATGATAATTCGTTTTAGGTCGTTTTTGGTCACCACGTTTTGAGTAAGTTCAAGCGCAGTAGCGATAGGAATTCCGGCATTCAACAATAGATAGAGACTACGTGAGAATTTAGCTAAGTCAATCTGCTTGATCAGATCGCTCACCACCGGTAAAGACGATAACACTGAAATAATCAGATGTTTTTTCTTTTTGTAAAACAAAATCACTGTCAAAACAAACAAAACAATTCCCAAAAGCGAAAAAAACTTATACCGCAAGATAACATCCGATAAAAAAATTAGAATTTTTGTTGGCAGTGGCAGGACAATTTTAAGTTTAGCAAAAACTACCGAAATACGCGGTATCACAAACGTCAGCATCAAAGTAAGCACACTGACAAAAATAATGATAATAAAAAGCGGATACACCAGCGCCGAGCGGATTTTGTCGGTAAACTCAGCCTGCTTTTTAATGTCGTTTCGTAAGTCTTTAAGGGTAACCTCCAGCATGCCCGCTTCTTCCGAAGCGCTGATAATTTGAATTGTGACAACATCAAATACTTTAGGGAACTTGACAAACGAAGCAGAGACATGCAGGCCCTGGGAAATGTCCTCTTGAAGCGTTTCTAAAATCTTACGCTGATTGTCTTTCGCTCCGTCAAGAAGAGAGGTAACAACTTCCAAAATTGGTATGCCGGCTGAAAGCATGGTCGAAAAATTGCTGATAAGGCTTATTTTTTCGTTTGTTGAAATGGTCACGTTCTCAAGTTTCATAAGCATCATACCAATTCAATTTTAGTGACACGTAATACTTCCTCTATGGTCGTTTGGCCCTTGATGATCTTTTTGAGACCATCACTTAACATGGTAGTCATGCCCTCCAATCTCGCCTGTTTTTCAATGACCTCGGAGTCGCTTTTTTTGGAAATTAACTCTCTGACGGTTTTACTTACTTCCAATACTTCAAACAAACCAATTCTTCCCATGTAGCCTGTAAAATGGCATATTTTGCAGCCGGCTCCCTTGTAGACTAAAATCTCGTCTTTATCGGCAAAATGCGCCTCTACCATGTCCAGAGGGAGATTTCGTTTAAGCTCTTCTTTTTTTGTCGTGTACGAAGTCTTACACATGTCGCAAATCTTACGAACAAGACGCTGAGCCACTACCACGGTCAAAGTCGAGGCCACCAAAAACGGCTCCACCTCCATATCCATTAGCCTGGGAATGGCCGAAGCCGCGTCGTTAGTATGCAGAGTAGATAACACTAAATGGCCTGTAAGCGCCGCGTTTACAGCAATGCCTGCTGTTTCATTGTCGCGTATTTCGCCGACAAAAATAATATTTGGGTCCTGCCGAAGAAGCGATCTAAGCCCGTGGGCAAAGGTAAGGTCGGTCTTTGGATTCACCTGCACCTGATTTACTCCTCCAATTTTGTATTCCACCGGATCTTCAATGGTAGTGATATTTTTTTCCCTAGTATTTAATATCTTTAGAATCGCGTAAATTGTCGTTGTTTTTCCCGACCCTGTCGGTCCGGTAGACAAAAGCATGCCGTAAGTTTTCTTAAACGCCCTGTTTACCTTCTTTAGATCCTCCTCGCTCATACCTAAATCAATTAGCGAAAACTGACGAAAGTGCGATGAGAGCAAGCGCAAAACTACTTTTTCTCCCTCCACAATCGGAATAATCGACACTCTAATATCAAGTTTTTCCTCCTCCAGCTGAATTCGCATCTTCCCGTCTTGAGCGCTTAAATGTTCGTCTGTTCGAAGCCGGGAAAGTACCTTAATAAGGGTGACTATACGTTCGTGGAGACTTTTGGGAAAATATAAAACATCGTGCAAAATGCCATCTATTCGAAAACGAACCAGCGAATTGCTCTCTTTTGGCTCGATGTGTATGTCGGATGATTTGTCCTGATAAGCATAGTCAATAAGCAAATCTACAATTTTTGCCACAGGCGCGCCGACATTTGCCTCTTGACTAATTCCGCCGTCTCCCACAGCTTCAACCAGTTCGTCGAAAGCTTTCTTTAAGTCTTTTCGATAGATCCGCAGGGCGTTTTCTATATCGCGCTGTGTCGCATAATGAATGATCACGCGCTCATTGGTTTTTTTCGCGATAAGCTCGCGTACTTCCATGTTGCGAGGGTCAGCCATGGCCAGTTTAAGTCCGCTCTCGTCCCGGGCAAAGGCAATAACTTTTTGTTTTCGGGCAATTTTTTGCGGAACAATGCGGAACACGTCTTCGGGAATAGAAATATTGGAGAGAATCACAAACGGGATCTTTAAGTAATCGGCAGTCAGAAGCCCCAAATTTTGATCTGTTATCACATCACGCTCAATAATGGCATCTTCAAAAGTAGCTTGAGAATTTTTCGCGAACTCAGACAGCTCCGAAAGCCCCCTCTCATCCAGAATGCCTGTTTTTAGGATAAGTGATTTTAGCTGATCTTCCGTAAGTATCATTGTTAATCCTTAACTTTATGTTTTTTTAGCCGAGACGATTTTTGCCAAAAGCTGATCAAAATCGAAAAAACTCTTATTGACATAGCCTGTGGCGCCAAGCTCTATAGCTTTTTTCACATCTTGCTCCTGGCCTAAAGAAGAAAACACAATCACCGGAATGTTTTTGGTGATCTCGTTTTTTTTAAGTTTGGATAAAACTTCAAACCCATCTATATTGGGCATAATAATGTCCAAAAGAATCAAATCTGGTTTTTCTTGTTCGACTGCTGCAAGAGCCTCCTTTCCATCGGCCGCGACAATAGTTGTAAAACCCTGCTCTGTCAGTTTGCTGGTATAGAATTTCTGAAAAAAAGAGTCGTCCTCGACAATTAAAATTTTCACATTTTAGAAAGCAGTATTTCAATCTGCATTGCTTGGTTTGCTAAAGTTGTAAGCGTTTCTCGCGAGAGGAGAATTGTTTTATTTTTTACATCATACAAAGTGTCCTCTATGGCTTTAGCTAGATTTCCAATTTCTTGATGCCCCATGATAAGACTTTTGCTTTTTAAGGTATGAGCATTCCTGTAGGCAACTTCAATATCTCCCCTTTCTAAACCACCTTTTAAGGTCTGCACATTCTCCTTGGCAGTTTGTAGATACAATAATTGAAATGAAGATAGACCCGCTCCTTTGGGCATTATATCTACTATATTGAGAAAATTCCCTCTTGTCAAAGACAAGAATTTTTTGCATAATAGCATGTAATGAAGGGTAAGAAGTACGTACTTTGGTTTTCTGAAGTGGACAAAGAAGACGTAGAAAAAGTCGGTGGAAAAGGAGCAAACTTAGGAGAAATGGCAAAAGCAGGCTTCCCCGTTCCACCAGGTTTTATCATAACAGCCCAAAGCTACTACACATTTTTGCGCGAAAACAACTTAGTTACCAAAATAAAACACATCCTCGAAAGCGCCAACTTCGAAAAACCCGAATCTTTAATGCAAATATCCAGACACATTAAAAAATATATTATTCAAGGCCAGATGTCAGAAGATCTAGTTAGAGAAATATTTAAGTCGTATCAGGCCCTAAGCGGTCCTTTAAGTGATGCCCTAGTTGCAGTACGATCTTCGGCTACAGCCGAGGATTTACCCACCGCCAGCTTTGCCGGACAGCAGGAAACGTATCTTAACGTCAAAGGCGAGGCCAACCTTCTGCAGAAAGTAAAAATGGCCTGGGCATCGCTTTTTAACGAACGGGCGATTTTCTATCGAAACGAACAAAAGTTTAGCCATTTTAAGGTTGGTATCGCCATTGTGGTACAAAAGATGGTGCAGTCGGAAAAATCGGGAGTGATGTTTAGCATTGACCCCGTCACCAATGACAAGACAAAAATTGTCATCGAAGCAATTTATGGACTGGGAGAACTGATTGTTCAAGGAGCAGCAACGCCTGATCATTATGAAGTTTCCAAAAAAGACATCTCTATTCTCTCAAAATCTATAGTAACACAAAAAACTATGCTTAAAAAGGTCGGCACGGAAAATAAAGAAGTAAAAATCAAAGAATTGGAGGGGGCAAAACAAAAAATAACCGAAAATCAAATTATTGATCTGGCTCTTTTGGCAAAAAAGCTGGAGAAGCATTACTATTTCCCACAGGATGTGGAGTGGGCCATCGAAAAAAACAAAATCTATCTAGTCCAAACCAGACCGGTTACCACCACTAAAAATCAGAAATCAGAAACCGGAGATCAAAACTATGTATTAGGCACTAACAGCTATACACTAATTGTCAAAGGAAGTCCAGCTAGTCCGGGCATTGCCTCTGGCCCCGCCAAAATCATCAAATCTGCCAAAGAAATTTCGATTATCAAACAGGGTGATGTGCTGGTAGCGCCGCAGACTAATCCGGATTTTGTTCCGGCTATGAAAAAGGCCGTGGCCATTGTCACCAACAGTGGTGGCCGCACCTCCCACGCGGCAATTGTGTCAAGAGAACTGGGTATTCCCGCAGTGGTCGGCGCCGAGGGAGCAACCAAAGTTGTCAAAAATGGCATGGTAATTACTGTTAACGGCTTAACCGGCGAAGTGTTTAAGGGAGCGTATCTTGTAAATGAATCAATCAAAAACCATTTGCAAACGTCTTCACGCGCTAGGACCAAAACAAAAGTCTATGTAAATTTAGCTCAACCCGATTTGGCGGAAAAGGTGGCAAAATTACATACCGACGGCGTTGGCCTGCTTAGGGCGGAGTTTATCATGGCTAACATTGGCACCCATCCCAAAAAAATGGTGCGGGACGGTAAAGGATATATCTTTACTCAAAAGCTCACCGAAAAGCTGGTTGTTTTTTGCAAGGCTTTCAGCCCACGCCCGGTAGTATACCGTGCTTCTGATTTTAAAACCAACGAATACCGAAATTTGGTGGGCGGAAAGGATTTTGAACCGCATGAAGAAAATCCTATGCTTGGTTACCGCGGTGCCTTTCGCTATGCCAGCGATCCGGATGTGTTTAGTCTTGAACTTGAAGCAATAAAACGAGTCCGGGAAAAACACGGATATCGCAATTTATGGCTGATGATCCCTTTTGTTCGCACTGTCAAGGAGCTTGAAGGAGTAAAAAAACTAGTCGAAAACGCGGGGCTTAAACGCTCCGCTACTTTTAAGCTTTGGATTATGACCGAAGTACCATCCAACGTTATTCTGCTTGAGGATTTTATCAAACTTGGCATAGACGGAGTTTCTATAGGTTCTAACGACTTAACCATGCTTATTTTGGGAACTGATCGTGATAACAGTGAAGTCGCCCAAATTTATGATGAGCGAAATCCGGCAGTTTTGTGGGCATTTGAAAAAATTATCACCACCGCAAAAAAATACAATGTTACCTGTTCGATGTGCGGCCAGGCACCTTCTCAGTACCCGGATTTAGTGGAAAAGCTTGTGCAGTGGGGTATCACCAGTGTCTCTGTTTCTCCTGATGCAATTGATGTCACACGCAAAAACATTGCGCTTGTTGAGAAAAAAATTGGATAAAAAATAAACACGCTCTATGTCTGCCATTAAAAACATTTCCGCCCGAGAAATTTTAGATTCCCGAGGAAATCCAACAGTTGAGGCAACCGTAATTTTAAGTGATGAATCAATAGGTATTTCCTCATGCCCTTCTGGTGCATCAACAGGCACTCACGAAGCAGTTGAGCTTAAGGATAACGATGCCTCAAGGTACAATGGTAAAGGAGTTTTACAGGCAGTTGCAAATATAGAAAATATTATTGGCCCCGCGCTTATGGGAAAAGAGGCGTCTGCTCAAAAGGAAATAGACAACATACTTATTGCGCTTGATGGTACACCAAATAAAGCAAAACTTGGAGCTAATGCCACACTTCCTGTTTCGATGGCTGTTGCTAAAGCACAAAGTCTAAACGAAAAAGTGCCTCTATATAGATACATCCAAAAAATAACAAACACCAATGCTTCACTTATCCCTACCCCTCTTTTTAATATTTTAAATGGCGGAAAACACGCCGGAGAAAACATAGACTTTCAAGAATTTATTGTTATCCCAAACCCACAAACCGCATTCTCTCAAGGATTAGTGCAAGGAGCGGCTGTTTATTCTTCTCTAAAAGGGCTGCTTGAGCAAAATCAACTATCAACCCTTGTTGGAGATGAAGGCGGATTTGGCCCAACATTGCCTAACAACGAGAAAGCTTTGTCTTTTATAAAACAGGCGATTGAAAAAGCAGGATTTGAGACTACAAAAGATATATTTATGGGTCTTGATGCCGCGGCAAGCTCTTTTTTCAAAGATGGAAAGTACATCATAAAAGAACATCCGCAAGGATTGACCTCCCAGGAATTAATTACATTGTACAAAACACTTTATGAGACATATCATTTTCTTTACCTTGAAGATGTTTTACATGAAGACGACTGGGAAGGCTGGGTAAATATGACTGATTTGTTTAGAAGCTCAAATGCAATAATAACGGGTGACGACCTTTTGGTAACAAACCCGCAAAGGCTGCAAACAGCTATACAAAAAAGGGCGGTCACAGGCATTCTTATTAAACCAAACCAGATAGGGACTGTCAGTGAGACGCTAGATGTTGTCTTAATGGCAAAACAGGCAAATATCAAAACAATTGTTTCTCACAGAAGTGGCGAAACAAACGACGACTTTATTGCCGATTTTGCCGTTGGCGTACAGGCTGATTTTGTCAAATTCGGCGCCCCGGCACGTGGAGAAAGAATAGCAAAATATAATAGGTTATTAAAAATTGAATCAGAGTTACAAACCACATAATGGCTTATTTAAGCTTAGTTCGTCATGGCGAATCGGAATGGAATGCAAAAGGCTTGTGGACAGGCCTTACTGATATTGTCCTTTCTGAAAAAGGCCGTCAAGAAGCAAGGCTTGCTGGAGAGAAAATAAAAGATATACCAATTAATGTTGTCTACAACTCAAAACTTTTGCGCGCCAAACAGACATGGGAAGAAATACAAAAAGTCGCTCATTACCAAAATGTAGAGATGTTTGAAGATAGAGCTCTCAACGAACGGGACTATGGAATATACACAGGTCGTAATAAGTGGGATGTAAAAAAAGAAGTAGGGGAAGAAGGTTTTAGAAAAATAAGACGCAGTTGGGATTCCCCTATCCCCAACGGAGAATCGCTAAAACAAGTCTACCAAAGAGTTATTCCCTACTATCAATCTGATATTTTGCCCAAATTAAGGGAGGGCAAAAATATTTTGATTTCTGCCCATGGCAACAGCCTTCGGGCACTGATTAAATATCTTGAAGATATCTCCGACGCCGACATCCCAAATCTCGAACTCCCAACAGGAGGAGTCTATATCTACCAAATAAACCAAAACGGACAAGTCATTTCCAATGAAATTAGATAGATTAACAGCTTATATTTTTCTACCCCCGCATAAAGTATACATTATGAAATGTTGTAGCGTAAAACTGTATATCTTCCTCGCTAAAAGATAAAAGAAGACTAAAGAAAAACTTTCCTTCATCGCTTGATTGCATGTCAATAATACGTTCTCTTTCTTCAATAGAAGCCTTTGCAAAACGAAAGACCTTATTGCGAAATGAGCTCAAAAATTGATATACTTCTTTACCATCTTTCCTTTCTTCTAGAACCAACATATCCACGCGAAATTTGATTCTTTGATACTGATCATCATTAGGTGTTATACCATGCTCTTGTAGTGCTCGTACTAACTCATTCCAATTTTCAGGAATGCTTAAGAGGCGACCAAATGCTGCAACTTCCCCCCGAGTCAATGTAAAAAGTTGCGGATCCATAACTTTATCTGCTATTGCTGGTTTAGGAAACACTTGTATGGCTCGAACAATAGGTTGTCTTTTCGGTTTTTCGCTTACTCTTGATTGTACATCTTCTGTTCTTTTAACTCCTCCCTCTTTCTCTCTTCTTTCTCGAACTTCTCTAAATATATCTGCAAAAACTGACGGTGTGAGTCGAACATTCTGCCTACTAGTATCAACATAATGCCGCTTTGCAGCTTCTCTTGCCAGGGCCAAAATTATTTGTATATTTTTGCCACCCTTGTATCCCAACGCATAAGCAACATCTGTAAAGCTATATCCTCCTTTTGCGTGTTCTCGAGACCACTTTTCGAATTCCTCATTACCTTGTGCAATCGCCTGTATGCCAGTCTGTGAAAGCAGAGCAATACTGCGCTCTCTCTGTTCTGATCTTCTCTTTTTTCTATCTTTTTTTACATCCATATTTTTAGGATTTCCTAAACCTATTTCGAAAGTCACAGCAACAGCAAGTGGCATAGGAAGTAGTAACGGTGCAGTCTTCCATGCCCGTTTAATTCCCGCAGCTTCAATCATTTCGGCAACTCTCTTTATTTTTCCACTACCTATTCTTGTTTTTCCTGCAGCATCAAAAAGGTCACTAAGAAGATAGTGTTCTCTGGGGTTATTTTCAAAAAAAGCCCTAACGAGCTCCACAAGTGTTTGCGGTATTTCCCTTTCATTATTTTGAATAGTATCATCTATTATCGTTTGCACTTTTGGGGCATTTTCCGCTGATAGTTTTGTGCTGATATCATGGTTTGCTTTTCTTGAGCGTAAGGCTTTTAGCTCTTCTTGGCCAAAACCGCCAAAATAAGGCTTTTCTTTTGTGCCTTTTTTCCGCCAGTATTTCTTGATTGCTTCAGACATTTTTGGATCAGGCAGGCCAACTGCCAAACAAATTTTTCGAAGGGTTCCTTCTGTAATCTCTGGATGATAGAGAGTGGTAATACCGTCTTTAACAAGTATTTCGCGAATAAGAGGTTTTAGCTTAAAAGGAGGTCTGCCTCTGTGACCTCGACCTAAGATACGCATAGCATCAGCTATTGAGTATGGTTCTCTATGTTCTGCAACAAAAGAATCTATCTTATCCAATAACTCTGCATTTTGAGATGAAGGCACAAAATATCTTCTTTCTATCTCACCTACCATACTATTATTTTCTTTATAGAAAAAATGCGGCAAAAAGTCAAAGAGTCTGTAGTGAGACTTGTCCACCTGGGAGGTGGATTAGCTTCGCACATAAGGAGCTTTAACATTTATGAGGCTGGTTGATATGCTTACATCCAAAGATGTTGGTTTTTTGCACTCAGAAAGAGAGTTTCTCAAGCAATCGATTAAAAAATGTCATTTGTTCATCTATTACTCTGCCGCTTTTTGCGGACACAAATACGTCCTTTTGGATGGCTACGGGTATTAGCCCAAAGACTCTTTTGTGCTTGACACCTTTTATTTTGTAGGCCACTTCTTTACCACTTCCAGGGAGTTCAACTTCAAAAAGTGGTTCTTTTACTTCTCCATTTAGAGTTACAGGCTCTCTTGGTAAGTCTACAATTTTTTCCCGAACAGCAGACCGTAGCGCCTTAATTGCCGAAACCGGCATCTCCTCCGAAACAATAGCTTGAGGCCGAGTTTTCAGTTTTATCTGAATCTCCTTATTTTCCTTCAAAATTGCAGGCTCAGATGAAATTTCAGTGGTCTTACCTTCTGCTCTGGGTTGTTCTGCTACTACAGGCAAACGTAGTTCTGGTTTAGGAATCTTTATCTGTATTGGTATATTAATTTGAACCGAACACTTATCAACCCTAATCCATCCTTCCGGCACATCACAAGGGGTGGCAAAATTCTCGCATTTCCCAGTCTCCGGATTGGTAGCAGGTGTGATAACCTGAATACAGTAACTTTTATTATCGCTGTCTCTTTCAGTTTGGGCAAAAGAAATCACTGGATAAAAAACAAGCCATAAAAACCAAAAAACAAGCAGGATAAGTCTCAAAATAATCATTTTCATACTATACATTATACTCCATGTGACAAATTTAAAAGAAAGCTGGAATTCCGTCTTCGACTCCAGCATTTTTGTTAATGTTTCCACCTTAGAGGTGGAATAGATACGCCACCTTGGGAAATGCGATATTTTCCAAACTTTGATACAATACTAATATATCCATATGCTTTCTACTTGGAAGGTTATCTACTTTACTACTTCTACTGGTGAAAATCCTGTTCGTAATTTTATCGATAACCTTAATCCAAAGCAACAGGCAAAAATTTTAAGAATTTTTATGTATATTCAAGAGTATGGTTTGCAATCTATTATTCCTCATGTCAAGAAAATCTCGGGAACACCGCTTTGGGAGATTCGAATTTTAGGAAAAGATAATATTCGTGTTCTCTATGTTATCCATATACAACAAGAGGTTTTAGTCCTACATGGATTCATAAAGAAAAAGCAAAAAACTCCCAAAAAAGAATTTGGTATTGCTTTAAAGCGCTACGAAGAATGGAAAATGATGATTGACAAATGATATCTTATCTGATATCATTTTAATCTAAAATGAAAAATAAATTCTATACTTTTGAGGATGACCTCAAAAAAAGATTACAAAATCCTACATTTCGTACTGCATGGAACGCATCTCAAGCTGAGTATATGTTGGGAAAAGCGCTCATTGAAAAAAGAATGAAAAAGGGCATGTCTCAGCGTGCACTGGCTAAAAAAGCGCATACCACACAAGCAGTTATTTCAAGAATAGAATCCATGAGCTCCAATCCTTCGCTTCTTCTTCTCAAAAGAATTGCAAGAGCATTAGACACGAGCATAAAAGTTGAATTTATTTAATTGGCCTCTTGCAAATTCTATAATTTCTCCTTTACGATAAAAGTAGGTATGCTTACATCAAAGGAAATTATTAAAAAAACAAAAGAGCAAAAGGAAAGCGCCAATCTTTCTGACTATGAATATGCTACCAAGCATTTTTCCTGGGGTGATATAGAAAAGGAACTGGCTTCTTTTGCCCACCACAAATTAAATGCCGCGTACATTGCTGTTGATGTGAATGCGCAGAATTTTCGCAAAAACAAAATTGCCCTTTATTACGAAGGCGAACAAGGAATAAAAGAACAATATACATTTGCCCAAATTTCCGAGCTTTCCAATCAATTTGCCAATGTTTTACATAACTATGACATTAAAAAAGGAGAAAGGGTGTTTATTTTTCTTCCCAGAATTCCGGAGCTATTTATTTCATTTTTGGGTATTTTAAAAGTCGGCGCAATTGCCGGAACACTCTTTGCAGCATTCCAGGAAGAAGCGCTCTTTGACCGACTTGAAAATAGTGAGGCCAGTTTACTTATTACCAATGCCGAACTTTTCCAAAGAGTTGAAAAAATTTGGAAAAAACTGCCTCACTTAAAAAAAATAATGATTGTGGAAAGAGGTGCATTTGAGTTCCCTCATCACGAACATATACTTTTTTTCCATAAAGAACTTAAAAAGGCAGTAAAAGAATTTATGGCAAAGCCCATGGAAAAAGACGATCCATCTTTTATGCTCTACACTTCGGGAACGACCGGAAAACCCAAAGGCGTAGTTCACAAACACGAAGCCATCATTCAAGAGTATGCAACTGCTAAATGGGTTTTGGATTTAAAAGAAGATGATGTCTACTGGTGCACAGCCGACCCTGGTTGGGTCACAGGGATTGCCTACGAAATCTTGGGAACATGGGCCAACGGCGCGTCAGTTATTACTTTTGATGGCAGGTTCAACACCGACCGCTGGTATACAATTTTACAAGATTACAAAGTAACAGTTTGGTACACGGCTCCAACCGCAATTAGAATGTTAATGTCAGAAGGCAGTGAAAAAGTTAAAAAATATAATCTTTCATCTTTGCGGCATATGGCAAGTGTCGGCGAACCTCTTAATCCAGAAGCGCTACTATGGGGAATAAAGGCTTTCTCCCTTCCCTTTCACGACAATTGGTGGCAAACAGAGCTTGGAGCAATTTGCATTGCCAATTATCCCTCGATGGACATAAAAGTTGGTTCGATGGGAAAACCAATTCCTGGTGTTGTG
>JACPGP010000024.1 GCA_016182425.1 Candidatus Levyibacteriota bacterium | reverse complement strand
CACCATTAACCTTTTTAGCTACACATTTTCGATTTCCTAAAAGTGCATTTCCACTACAAACTCCAGAAAGACAATCTCCATCAAGATAACAAAAATCACCATTAATCGTTTTACCAGAAGATGTAGGCTTTGGTGTGATTGATGGCAAAATTTTAATTGTTGGTCTCAAGGTAGGCACAGCCGTTACTCGACAGCCACCACCTACACCCACACCACCACATCCAGTACCGACAGGAACTCCATTAACACAAGTACAGCCTGTCGGGATTGGTCTTTTTGTTGGAGTTCTGGTAATACATCCACTTGAACCACAGATCACATTTGAAGGAATTGGAATTGAGGTTGGTCTTTTTGTTGGAGTTCTGGTAATACATCCACTTGAACCACAGATCACATTTGAAGGAATTGGCTTCGAAGTCGGTGGCTTAGGACTATTTACAGGTGTTTTCGTAGACGGGGGTTTAGTTGGCGGTCTTTTTGTTGGAGTTCCATCCTCAACGCAACGATAACCAGTACTGGAACTACAGTGAAAATCCTCAGGACAGACTGGACACCCAGCCGCCTTATTTCGATTATCTTGATTCTGCTGTGATAACTTTGTTACTGCCGGTACCGCCACTGCCATCAATAACAAAGCCACCATCAACGGTATTTGGGCCAATCCTTTTTGCTCACCAAATAAGGCCATTCCCTTTCTAATTATTTTTATCATTCTAAAGTTTAATAATGCGTACTAATACGAAAAGTAAAACACTTTTCCCAAACCGGGTCAATAGATCAATTGTGCTACTATTTATATAATGCCTCACCAAAAACAAAAATTGTTCAAAACCTTACTTTTACTTCTCGCCCTACCTTTCATCGTTTTAGCCATCAAAACCGTTCTCGATATCCGCAAAGGCGCCGCTGGTACCCCCGCCGATATCGTCATTGATACTGCTCAGACTCAAGGCAAAATACCCTCATCATTTTGGCAAAATCTATCCCAAGGCGGAGAAGAACCCGCCGATATGATTAAGCCGGTCATTTCCCAGGTTCGTTCTCTCCACCCAGAACTAATTCGCATCGACCATCTCTACGACTATTACAAAGTCTACAATGGTCCTGGAAATTACGATTTTAGTCGTCTTGACGAAGCGGTTAATAGTATTCTCCTCACCGGCGCCAAGCCAATGTTATCAATCTCCTACACTACCAATGATATGGCCGCCAATGGCCAAAATGCCGGCCCACCTAAAGATTGGAATCAGTGGTATGGCTTGGTCAAAGCCACTGCTCATCATTATTCTATTGAGAAAAAAATCACTGGTATTTATTATGAGGTCTGGAACGAACCCGATCTTTTTGGTGGTTGGCACTACGGCAAAGAGCCAAATTATTCGACTTTATACATCCAAACCGCTCGGGCAATTGTCGACGGTGCTCCTGGTGCCAATTTTAAAATAGGTGGCCCCGCCATCACCGCCTACTATGCCAACTGGATTAAATCTTTATTTGCCACCGCCACTAAAAATAATCTTCGCCTCGATTTTATCTCTTGGCACAAATACAGTAAAAATATCGAAGATTACAACAAAGATTTTGAGAGTTTAAATCAAATTCTCTCTGATTATCCACGCTATTTTGATATCGAAAGAATTATTACCGAAGTCGGACCAAATCCCGAGCCCGACCCTTGGTACGACTCCAAGCTTTCCGGAATCCATCTGATGGCTATGTCTACCAATCTTACCGGCAAAATTCATCGGGCATTCACTTTTGAACCAGTTGACGGACCCACCAGTCGTTCCGACAAATCATCTGGTTGGGGACTAATTACCCATCCCAGCAAAGGTCAAAAACCAAAACCTCGTTTTTATGCTCTCCAATTTCTCAATTTACTTGAAGGTAACCAACTAACTTCATCTGGAAATGGTTCCTGGGTATCAACCCTAGCTTCAAAAAATCAAGGAAAAATCCAAATCCTGTTAGTCAACTATGACCCTCGAGGTACCCATGCCGAGACTTTTCCACTGACAATCCAAAGCCTAATTCCCAGTACTTATCAAATGAAAACAACTACTTATCTGGGCAGGTCAACCACCAAGAAAATCACTACTACCACTAATTATCGGGAAATGATCTATCTCGAACCAAACTCCGCCGTTATCATCGAGCTCACCAAGATCTAACGTCATTGCGAATTATCTTTTTACCAATCTAGCAACATCCCCAACTGTGATCGCTAGTATCAAAGTCAACAAAATCATCATCCCAATATTATTCACCCAACCCTCAAACTTTTGATTGGCTCGTTTTTTTGTAAACATCTCGTAAAGTACAAATATAATTCTCCCCCCATCAAGTGCCGGGAAAGGCAAAACATTCACCACTGCCAAGTTGACCGACACAATTCCAAAAAAATGAATCACCGCCAAAAATCCCTGACTCTTTTTTATACTTGAGGTCGCTTCAAACATTCCTATTGGACCAGCTACATCTGACGGCACCTTACCCATCAACAGTCCTCCGATCATTTTAGTAACGCCACCGAGTATGATTTTTCCCCAAAAGTAGGCCTCTTTAAACCCGGCTCCAATTCCTTTATAAAACTCATACCAAGCAATTTTAGTCATTTCCGTATTTGATATAGCCACTCCCATTGCTCCTTCACCTGCCGGTGGATTATCACGAACCATCACCTTAAAAGATAGTATCTGATCATCACGATTGATCAAAAGATTTGTTTCATTACCCTTATCCTTAATCACTTCCTTGGTTAGCTCTTCCGGCTTTGATATATAAACATCATTTACCGACAACACCCAATCTTTTTCCTTAATTCCCGCCGTTTCTGCTGGCGAATTTTTAACTACTCCAATCACTTTTACCTTATTTGTTTGGGTTGGTACACCCAAAATTGTATACACTGTCGAAAAGATGACCACTGCCAACACTATATTCATTAGTACCCCGCCCAAAACTATCAGTCCTTTTTGCCAAGGATTCTTATACATGAACGAAGTCGTACTTTTTTTGGTATCCTCAGGGCTCTCCCCCTCCAGTTTGCAAAATCCACCAATCGGCAACCAGTTCAAACTCCAAATAGTTTGGCCAATTTTTTTACCCCATATCATTGGCGGCAACCCTAGACCAAATTCTTCAACTTTTACTCCGGTAAATTTTGCCGCAAAATAATGCCCAAACTCATGAACAATAACTAGTATTGACAGTGCTATTACAAAAATTAATATATCCATATTTTCGATAAACGATAAATGTAAAACGTTAAACGTCCTCTATTTTAGTTTATCTGTTGATCTAATTAAACCATTAATTATCATTTCTGTTTTTTTGACCTGCTGCCAGACGTCTTTGAACATTGTTTTATCTATTATTCCCAAGTCCCTCGATATCAATAAAAAATCTTGGACTTCTTTGGCTGATCCTCTGGCCTGATAGTTAAAATGATTCCTGTCTTTATAACTGTATCTTCCAAAACCTTCAGCAATATTTGCACTTATCGATGTTACAGCCCTCCTAAGCTGGTCAACAATTCCATATTTTTCTTCCCTTGGAAAAGAGCTAAATAATTTATAAATCATTAGCACTAATTTATGGGATTCTTTCCATGCATCAAGATCATAAAAATCATTTATCACAGACAATTTTACACCCCCCCTTCGTTCCTCGTTTATCTTTTATCGTTTTACGTTTATCGTTTTCACCCTCTCACTTCCACCTCTTTCTTCTTCGACACCTCCTCCAACTTTCCCATAAAAGTGTCAGTGATCTTCTGAAGTTCCCCCTCATCCCGCTTAAATTCATCTTCAGAAATAGTCTTAGTGTTTTTGGCATCCATTAATTTTTTTCTAAAGTCAGCTCTGGCATCCCGAATCATACCCCGAGCACCTTCCAGCTTTCGACCCAACAATTTGACATAATCCTCTCTTTGTTCCTGAGTTAACATTGGTAATGATAGTCTAATTAGCTGACCATCAATCGCTGGATTCATATTCAGTCCAGCAGCTGCAATTCCATTGGCAATTTCCCGAATCAGTCCCGAATCCCATGGTTGAAAAGTTAAGCTTCTAACATCCGGTACACCAATAGTTCCCAGCTCAATCAACTTCATCTTTTGCGTTCCGTAGACAGTTACTACCACATTTTCAATTAGACCTGGAGTGGCTCGTCCGGTGCGAATTGATGAAATATCTTCGGCAAACAATCCCACAATTCTCGTCATCCGTGAACTAATTTCTACAAAATTTAGCATATACACCTATTCTACAAAATTACTAGAACTTTTTACACTGTCTTGACGCAACCCAACACTACTTACTACCGGTTTAGTTCGTTTCTCCCGACCCTCCACCAATTTTGCCCAAACCATTGTTCCTGCCGCTTCACCCATTTGAGCATTCATTGACAAAACCGCCACCACCCCCGTCACCACTCGACCTATTTCCTCCCGTGTATCCGGTACATAATCCAATATCTCAGGAAACAACTCCATTGTCGATTATATCTCAAACCTAGCCATTGTACCGATCTTAATATTTTCACCAAACTTACCGACTAAGGCAGTTACTAGATCTTTGATCTTTTTAGAAGGATCTTTGACAAAATCCATCTCCAGAAGCTCTTCAACAGTGGCTGGGTTCATTGCCGCAATTTGCAGACACAGATCCCTAGTTACACTAACAAATTCTTCGTTTTTAGCCACAAAATCAGTCTCGCAAAGCAACTCAACCATAACCCCAATCTTTCCAGTAGTGTGAGTATAGGTCGCCACTCTTCCCTGATGGACTTCCTTCTCGGCTCTTTTTTCCATTTGTTTTATACCCAGTTCTTTCAAAAACTCCATGGCCTTTTTCTCATCCCCTTCAGCTTTCTCGACCGCGATTTTAATTTCACCAATTGAATAACCAGTGGCGCCACGAATTTTTTTTACTAATTCAATTATTTGTTTATTATCCATAGTTTTTACTTTTTACTTTTGAATTTTTATTTTTTATCTTATTTTCAAGTTTCTATTTCGTACCAGCAGCTTTGATAGCTTTTCCGATTTCTTCAATAATGATATTGATTGATTTGACCGAGTCGTCATTAGCCGGAATTGCAAAATCAACTTTTCGTGGGTCAGAATCAGTATCAGTAATGGCTACTGTCTTCACATTTTTCATCTTGCATTCTTTCAACGCTGTTTTTTCAAAGCCAGCATCAACCACCATCAAAATGTCAAACATTTTTTCGGTAGTTGCCAGACCGCCAATCATTTTTTCTAGTCTGATTTGCTCTTTGGCCAGATCACCTAGTTCTTTTTTAGATTTATCGGTGAATTTATTTTTCGAAAGACCATCTTTAATATCATTGTATTTTTTGATGTTTTTCTTGATTTGTTCCCAGTTACTGATGGTTCCACCCAACCAACGGTCAGTTATATACCCCACTCCAGCATCAAGCGCGACTCTCTTAACTACTTCCCTTGCTTGTCTTTTGGTGCCCAAGAGCACTATTTGTTTACCATTTCGTCTGGCGTTGTAAATATAATTACAGGCTTTTTCTAAAGCTGTTTTAGTTTTGAGAAGATCGACTATCTGAATTCCGTCTTTGGCCATATAGATGTTTACCTTGGCTTTGGGATGGGTCTTGCTGACTTTGTGTCCTAGATGGCAACCCGCTTCCAACAAGTCTTTTAGATCAATAGTTAGGTCGTATTTTTTATCTTGTTTGACCGCCGAAGTAACCACGTAGGCGGTTTCACCCTCTATTTTTTTTCTCTCCAGTTCCTTTTTGTCTTTAATCAGTTTTTCGTTATGTTTTTTGATATTTTCAGCATTGACCTTGGCTACTGTTTTAGCTTTGACCACTAATGCTTTCTCGATCAACTTCTTACCAGTCCGATTAACGGTTTTTCCGCGGCTCGCCGTAGTTTTAACGGAGGCGGCTTGACTTCCTTTATTTTTTTTTGTGTCTGCCATATATTTATCCTTTTTATAATACACGTCATTGCGAGGAGCGCAGGGACGTGGCAATCTTTTTTAACGTGCCTAGGTGATCTCACCAGGATAATTTGGACGTTAAAATCAATCTAATTTTTAATCCTAGTATTGTAGCACAAACCAACTAAAATTCTCTTTAGAAATTTACCGATTCCCAAAAATTTTCTTTATCAACCACCTTCCAGCTTGAATTTTCATAAGTCCCCCAGTCCTTAGGTTGTTTGTTTCTCTTTCCCTTAAGTTTTATCTCCCAGCCAATCAACTTTCCCCCAATGTCTTCCACCAAATCAACTTCTTGACCCTGATACGTTCTCCAAAAATAAAGATTGGTCTTGTACCCCAGTCCCAATTGTTGTTTATACTTTTCAGCTACGACAAAGTTCTCCCACAGCCTCCCTCCATCATCACGAATCGACATTGGGTTTAGGTTGTTTATAATTGCGTTCCGAATCCCAACATCCAAAAAATATATTTTCCTCTTCTTATTCAAAGCTTGTCTCATATTCCCCGAAAATGGTCTAATAGCAAATATCACAAACGCCTTCTCCAATAACTCAACGTACGATGCCACAGTTTGTTTACTAACCTCAATTGTCTTCGCCAACTCGTTATAGGATACTTCATTACCTATTTGGAGTGCTAAGGCTTGCAACAGTTTCAGTACCAGTTCAGAGTTTTTTATTTCATTAAACTTTATGACATCTTTATACAAATAGTTTGCCGCCAACTGCTTTACTTTCACCGCTCTTTCCTCTTCGGAAGTCAGGTTCCATACCCCTGGATAACTTCCGTAAATCAGCCATTTTTCGAGCTGCCTTTCCCGCGTTATCCTGTCACTTTCCTTCCACAGCTCCCTAACTGAAAAAGGGAACAACCAAAATTCTTCACTTCTGCCAGTCAGCGGTTCACTCACCTCATTTGCCAAATCAAAAGAAGAAGAACCGGTCACCAACAGTTGAATCTCGGGATAATTATCTATCAATAGTTTCAACTTCAGACCAATATTTTTGACTCTCTGTGCTTCATCAATAACTATCAACTGATTCTGTCCCAACATTTGCCTTAACGCTACCGAGTTCCCCGCTCTCTGAAATTGACTTAAAATATCCAGCTCGTCACAATTTAAATAACCATAAGGTCTACCAAAACTCTCCGCCATTTTTTTTACCAAAGTTGTTTTACCAACCTGCCTGGCGCCATAAACAATCACTATTTTACCTTTAAACAGACTTTTTTTAATTGCCGACTCAACCTCTCTTTGAATATACATATTCCCTAATATATACTAAACTAGGCAACATGTCAAGCCCAATTTATACTAACTTGATCTCCAACCAAATGCTAAATCAAAAAGTACTTCCCAAATTATTAACCCAACTATTTATAAATTTCAGTCAAAAAGAGTTGTTGTGTTGTGGTTTCATGGGCGGGTGAGGACAAAGTCCTCACCCGTACCTTTCCATGAAAAGTTATTGGATATCACCAACATGGTGAGCAAAACGTATCGATGCATTGATGACCGCAACAGTGACAATGACCGCAAATAGAAAAAGCGGTGAACCCACAAACGGCAATGACAGAATCAGCAGTGTTATTTGAATGTTTCGATTAAAAACATCCTTCCCAACTATGGTGACCCAGGCCATCGCAATAATAAGTATTGCAGCAATAAATTCTCCACCTTGGTACATAGACCAACTATCAAGCAAGGTCTTTACCAACACAGCAGATACTGCAATTACCAGCATTACCCAGTCTTTAATGGCCATCTTCGAGTACTTCTTGTAATCTCGTGACACGTTGATGATTTCACCAATTCCCAATGAGACATAAAAAGTCATTACTACAATCCCACTCATGTAATAACCGAAATACAAGCTCAACCAAACAATCGCAATCCACATGACCTTAACGCCTTTATGAATCGGGCTCCTCTCACTGTAAATAAGCGCAACTGCTGAAATCAGCAGGATCACAAATTCAACCAGCTTCAAACTAAATCCCACACTTTCAACGAACAACTCAATTGCCAAAACCACCGATACCACTAAATATGTATACATATGATTCAGTACTTTACAATTTGTTCCGAAAACCGGTATTTCAATCATGGCATTCTCCTTTTTATGTCCATCAGACAGGTTTAAAATCCTCAAAATTTTGAGGTTGAGTCAAATTTACCCTGTACATATTACAGGGCAGGTTTGACCCAACCTCTACAACTCTTTTTGACTGTTAATGTACTTCCCGAACAATTCACATCGGGCGTTGCCAAAAACAATCAATACATACACAGCAGATGCGTACTTTGATTATTTTAATAATCCTATCAAAAACCATCCCTTTTGTCAAGATTATAGGATAAACCTACTACACCATCAATTCTCCTTTGTTAACTTATTAGCCAAAGTTATTGCTCCTGATTTCCGGTTTATTGTAGTCAAGCTCCAATCCTTACCCTCAACCAATCCCCAATTCAACCCCACCATTTTAACATTGAATATTAAACTTGCAGGATATATAATACTCTGATGAAACCCCGAGATATTACCAATATCATCAAAAAAATAATCAAAACATTTCCCGCTGTAATTTTGACTGGTCCCCGTCAATCAGGCAAAACCACCCTTCTTAAAAATACTTTTAGCAAAAAATACGATTATCATAATCTCGAAAACCCTGACATCCAACTTTTAGCAAAAAGTGACCCCCACACTTTTTTAAACAACATCAAGAAACCAGCCATTATCGACGAAATTCAGTATGTTCCCGAGTTACTTTCCTATATCAAAACCGATATTGATGACCACCGTCAGCCTGGACGCTGGATTCTCACCGGCTCTCAAAATTTTTCTCTAATGCACCATGTCAACCAATCCCTTGCCGGACGCGCTGCCATTCTCTCTTTACTCCCCTTTTCACTATCAGAACAACTCATCGGTACCAATAAAAAATCTATCGATTTGTCTGGCATTATTTTACGGGGTAATTATCCTGAAGTTGCCAACAATCATAAAATTGATCACAATCTGTGGCAATCTTCATATATCAGAACTTTTCTTGAAAGAGACATTAGAAACCTGAGTCAAGTAGGTGATTTAAATTTATTTCAAATTTTCTTAAAATCAGTTGCTGTTCGTACTGGTCAAATCTTAGACCTAAGTTCAATTGCTCGAGAAATCGGTGTTTCCGTGCCTACTGCTAAACGTTGGCTTTCTCTTCTCGAAGCTAGTTATCAGATCTTTTTACTTTATCCCTATTTCCAAAATATTGGCAAAAGAGTAATCAAAAGTCCCAAGATTTATTTTACCGACACTGGTTTAGTCAGTCACCTTTTGGGAATTACCTCTAGCGCCGGACTTACCAACAGTCCTTATTTTGGTTCACTTTTTGAGACTTTTATTATCATTGATTACTGGAAACAGTACTATCATCATGGCCAAAAACCATCAATGTATTTCCTCCGCACCCGAGATGGACTTGAAGTCGACCTCATTCTGGAAAACAACGGACAAGTTGATCTGGTCGAAATAAAATCCACTGCCACAATTCGCCCCATTCACGCTTCATCCTTAGTCAAAGCTCAAAAAATCTTTGGTAAACAAATCAATCAAAGTTATCTCATTTCCAATTCAAAAACCTGCCCTATCTCCGCCAATATCGTCAATAAAAACTGGATTGACCTAATTTAACCTTTCCTACTCCCCAATCAACCCCCGAATCTTAGGCATCGGCCTCACTCGTCCTGAGCTTGCCTGTCTACCCTGGTGGGTCGAAGGATTTCTCACTTCTCCAAATTCCCTCACAGCTTGTCCTGACATTTTACTCCTATCTGCATTCCAACTCTTCCTACCACTCTAGGCACCAACGGTGCCACCTCAATACTCCTTACTGCATCAAGATCAGTTGCATACAATACTGGTTTACTATTAGCTTTCAATTCTTCAGACCACCATCAATAAATTTACAATCCTAAGATAAGTGTTGTGCATACCACATTCCACCTTACTTCATCTTCAGAATTTACTCATCAAAAACATTATTAAAATATATTTGATCAATAAATTTTTTATTTCTCACCTGTTGCGTTCGTTTGCCTGGCTTCCCAAAGGGGAAGCCAGACACGAACCACAACAGGCAAGAATTGCCCCCAAGCTGTACCCAGCAAAACAAAAATTGTTGACTGAATACAGCGAGAGTGTATCTGAATACGAAATTTTTTACGGAGCGTACTGACGCAAAGCTTCAGGTACTTGACTCCACCAGTTAGATTGGTTTATTTCCGGCGCATATAAAACGTACGCATTGTCGAAGTTATAAGCTTCAAAATCTGCCGGAATAATTACGGGTCGGAGCTGGGCAATTTGCTCAGGAGTCGTGGACCAGGTCTGAGGCAACGAATCCAGTTGGTACCAGGTATTGGGTTCATTCGGGTTGATCGGAACTAAGTTCACCTTAACGGTGCACTTATCCAGTGTAACTGGGGCGCCGCTTTGATCAAAACCACTAATATCTTTGAACCCTGCCTCGTCCGCACTTTCGCAAACGATCTTGCGGATTGTTTCATAAGCAGGACTCCCTGGCAATACCGATTGCATGGTCAGTTCGCGCAGTGCGTCAAGGTGATCGGTCGAACGAGCCCCTGTGCGCCAGTCCGTAATCGGAGCAATGACATCCAATATTGCCAGATTGTCAGCGGAATTGTCGAGTGCCCCGTACTTAACCCAGACCTTGGAAACATCTCCCCCAAGGGATAGTACATATTTCCAGAAGTCCTGAACTGAGGCAGCCGCTTCGTTTGGCAATACTGTCTGGAGAGTTACCTCGTTACCAGGCTGAACTACCAGTCCACCAAAAGCATAGGGCACTGTCACGGTGACTTCCACCCGACTTTCGGTAATGGTGGTTGTACCAGTTGTCCAGGTATAAGGAACCTCGTTTAATTGATAGTTGGCGGGGTCTTGCAAAAAACTCGGCGGGATACCAGAAAGCAAGTCGCCCAGTTTTATCGTCGTCTTGCATCCGCCAAGACCCATTTTTTCGGCTGTGATGACGTTTCCACCATCAATGACCTGCCACATAGGAATACCAGGGTGACCAGCAGGTACAGTGATATCATCAAACGGCTCATCATACCAAGCGACGAAGCAAGCATGAGCTCCACCACCCGTAGACAATCGTGCCGTTATTAGCCAGTTGACCATTTCTCGGGTCATTTTCCCTTGCATAAGTTCTATCATCTTATTGGCATCACCAAGGTCGACGATGATGGTTTGGGTCGGGACGGCTGTTTCCATCTGGCCTGCACCAGCAGATCCTGGGGTAGGCGTCATTTGTGCCACATTTTCAACAGCAGTTTGGACCGCCGCCGCATTTGAACCAGCCTCGGCTGGGGTAGAAGTTGGATCGATCGCGTTATCGTTTTTTGAAATTACTCCATTGGTCACTAAATACCAACCGACGATTAACACCATGATCATTTTCAAAGTTGAACTTTTCATGCCTTACTTCCTTCCTTGTTGGTAGCAGGGTGGCTACGATGAAGCTATGAGCCCTGCGACCAACCTAAAATTTATTTGAATGGAGCAAACCAATACCCACCATACTGGATTATACTTCCGTAACCCTGGTACTCGTAAATGCTCCAGTACAGGACTGAGGAAGTAGTCATCTTTACGGGGTCATAAACACACAACCCATTGGTTTGTCCTGCAATTGCGCTGAAATCCACCAAATAGTTATAAACATTGGTCTTGACAGGAACATGATTCGGCCAACCAGGGATCGACCCATTCTTACAACCCACAGAGTTTGCCTTTTCACCATACCCAGTCTCGTATTTTAATAGATCTGCGAGACTAATCTGCGATCCGTCCGGTGGATAGGTTGGTCCACCAGGAGTGGGAGAGGGTTGGTACTGGACTTTGGTATAAGGGTAGACATATAACTTACCGCCATATAATACTTGCGAATCCCCTTGCCCCGGGTCGTAAGTCGTAAAATGCAACCCCCCAAAAAGGTCACACCCATCCTTCGAGTACTTTTGCCCGGCGAGGACATCGTTGTAACCGAAATCAACGGTAAACGCACTGCTTGTAGTCACCGACCCATTGATAGGTTCGAATGGGCATCCCGTTGATACCAGTTCTGTCCAGCCTTTGCTGATCATAACATCATACAGATCGTAGATCGAAGCTGAACTGACCGACGGAGTACTTGTCGGGATGATGTCGTAACTCTCGCTCTCGGCGACAACTTGGTCCGAGTAGACTGGGAAAATAAACGCACTACCTACTTTTATTTCGTCGGGCAGACCGTAGTTCTCCCAATGCAAAGTCGCCACCACTCCAGTGTTGCCAATCCTCCATGTGCCTGCCGAGTATTCCGTCTCAAGGTTCAACACCTTGGCACAAGCGGCATAGCCGTTCGCATCAGTCTCATAACTCCGAGCCTGAAATGTCCCGTCCCCTATGGAACGAAAAGTCCACGAGCTCGGGCCCAAAATGCGAATCACCTCATTCAAACTTGAGGTCATGGTAAAGTCGGGCCAGTTCACAGTCAGGTTGACATAGCACTGCTGGTCAGGATCGGCTGTAAATGCCGTTTGGGCATCTGTTGCACCAACTACCGCCGCGTACTTATCAAATGCCGGAGCATTTGACCCAACATACCCCAAGGTCGGGGTTGCGGTAATGATCAGCGGCTGATCGGTCGGTCGAGGACCTTTTGATCCTGATGAGGGCAGTTGTGCGTTCCCGCGCTGAGGCTGATTGTTTAATAGCCAGTCTTTTGCTTCTTTGGAAACCTCAGCCATATCCTTAACCGCCGGAATTTCAATACACCGAGGATACGATGTACCATTCTTTCCGGCCGCGACCACTTCTACGATCCATTCGCGGAAAGCAGTAAACATTTCCGCGGGAACGTTTTTGTAATAGAGCGGGTCAGTCAGATCACGGTTCTCGTTATAAAACGTCTCAATTCTGTAATCATTGGCGAGGTTAATCGAGGACGTCCACAACTTACTGCAACTCTGATCTACGCAGTCAACGTTGGGGTCCATCTTGGCAGTATCCAGAGCAATCGCTTTTTCAAATTCTGCGTTCGCATCGGCGCTCTGAAACAACCAACTTACGGTCAGAAATGGCATCCCTCGCTCAACTTCTTTGGCATAAAAATATGTCGCCATCTCAGCCTGAGGGTATAAATCCTTCGTTGTGCCAGTCAAACCGCTCTCAGTAACTTCAAAAACCTTCACACCAGTTACGGTCTTGCCCAGTTCCTGACTGCAAAATGCATCAGGATCACCCACGAGTTCCGGGGTGGCACTGGCTGTAGCCATGGATTGGTAAGCATTAGGATCGTCAGGTGTTGATGCTCCAGGAAGGTTCAGCTTTCCGCCAGAGAGGGCAAAAAACAGCACCGCCGCCAACAATCCAAACTGGGGAATTCCAAAAGACGACTTTTTCGAAACCTTTCGAACTGGTTTCACGACAGCCGCGGCAACTGCTTTTGCTTTTGCAGGCACCGGCGCCGATTGTGCTTTGGGCTGAGTTAACAACTTCGCAGGTTCACTGCCAAATTGCACCGCCCAAGCATGTTCATTTTCCAACCAGATCACGGTTCCCTTCTGCGCAATTATTGCCCCCACGAACGCAGCTGGAAAATCGACATCAACCTTCGCCGTTGACGAAATTTGATACGACACGTTCAACTTGTTGAAATATTCAATTATTGTTTCTCGATATGGAATTGTAGCCATGGTAATCCTCTTTCTAAGGGTAAAGCACCCAAACATCAAAATGGGTTCGATAGCTCATCGGTGGACTTGGGGTCAAAAAATCTATCCAAGACTCACCATTTTCAGTCACAATCGCTCCGCCATGATCCAAGCACAGCCATTCACGTCCAAAGGCATACACCTTTGTTCCAAACGGCCATTCTTGGGGGCAAGCGACTGCTCTACCAACGTAGTATTCCCAATTCTCCCCAGAGCTCATTCTCGACCAACACCAACCACTTGAGTGGTCGGCATCAGGAAAACTAAAGGCCCGATCAGGAAGATCACTGCGGAAACTACTGCAGTTTGTTCCTCCCAGATTTGGCCAGTACCAGCTAAAAATTGCTGATACTTTCTTGGCGCTTTCAGGAATTACTGAAGTTTCAACACCAGCGTCAGGGAAACCCCTAAGTACACCGCCATTGTATATAACTTCACCACCTTGATGTGAAGGGGGTAGTTGTTTTGCGTCAACCCGTTCAGAAAGTGGGTTGGGGACGTCAGCTCCGTTGGCAGCCTCAAGAACACTGCTTGTGGCTACGGAGTTTGTTGGTGGCAATTGAGTAGAAGCCTGCGGCACGGAAACTTTCAGATTTCCCGAGTACAGACCCAGCACAATCACCACCAGTGCAATCGTTCCGATACCAACCGTAGGGTCGGTAGACTTTTTCTTCGACATACCGACCCTCCTTTAGGTCAATATAAAATAACTTGAGTAAACACCAGTACGCCAGCCAAAACCAGGTTGAGGGTAATCAATCCGTCTGACGGTACTTGAAGTCCAGCAATCGGCACCAACTGACCAAACCAGCTTCCCAGCGTCTGGTACAACCCAGCGAACACTTTCGACCCTCCTGAGACAGCTTTGCCAAAGGCATAGGACAGCCAGAGGACGATCATGTACAGGAAGATAACCGGCTGAGTCATGTAGCGCCAGACAGTAGTCCCGTTTGGATCAATGTCAAAATAATCGCGGATTCCAAGGGAGACAAAGTACATCACCCCAAACAAAATCAGGATACCCTTCGGCAAGTTCAACAAACCAACCTGTTTCTGTTCGATAAAAATCGCAATCACTACCAGCGCAAACTGGAAATAGAAGAACGGCATCTGGTAAAGCATTGGCATTTTTTCCCAGAAGAGAAACACGCCAGTTCCAAGGAACCATGCCAGCTGGAAGCCCATCAAAGTAATCAGTGTCGAGCTGTCATACATATCGCTCAGCACTGAATAGATGAGGAAACCAACCAAGGCAATCGCCGCCAGAGGTCTGAGGTTCTCGCCATTAAACAAGTAGCGCAGCAATGTGGGCAGCCAGCTAATCATCGGGTTGTGCAGTCCGTCCAGGTAGCCATTTACAATCGGGGCTAACTTGGAGAACCAAATCCACAAACCTAAAATCAGCAGGAAAAACTGGTTTCCAATCGAAGATGTATTGCCCTCCCGACTCCTTAAGGTCAAAAACAAGGAAAAACCAGCAATGATCACCGCCCAATAACCCCACAACATCGCTGCGACAAAGTACAGCACGAAACCAATGTTGCTTTTGTGATTTGGTTCCTGGTTTGGGCGTGCTGCGGCATTGTCGAAAGCAACCAAAATCGGGTTGACCAACAGCAATAGAGCCGCAATCAGCTTGCGCATTTCCATATCGGCAAACGGAATCTTGGGAAATGGCATCTTATTGATCGGAACCGTCACTCCAGCCGCCGTCTTAATCCACACGCTCGGACTGCCAGTCAAACCAGTTGAAGTACCGCCACTCGATCCTTTGGGAAGCAAATCACCAAGCCCATTCAGGATTCCCGAGTTAAAGAGCAGCAAAGCGCCAACGACGACGATCCACAACGGGATCCCACCAAAAATAGGGCGAGACGCGAAATCTTTCACACCACCCAAAGCGTTCCCAGCCTTTTCTCGAACTGCCGCCATGAACCCAGGACCTTTTTCAGCTTCCGCCGGTTTTACCTGTTGAGGCGGGGGCGGAGGCACAGCTTGTGCGGGTGCAGCTTGTGCTTGTTGAGGCGGGGGCGGAGGCACAGCTTGTGCGGGTGCAGCTTGTGCTTGTTGAGGCGGGGGCGGAGGCACAGCTTGTGCTTTGCCACCCATAGCCATTTTCAACTCGCGTTCAAATCTGTGTTGGTCACTTGGACTCAGGGCTGCACCAAGGTACATCACCTCAATCGCCAGTTCACTTTGGGGATTATTTTCCATCCAGTCTTCCCATCCGACAGGGAAAGAGCTAACGACCTTAGGAAGGAAATACTTTGACACATTATCAAAATACGCGTTCATTTTTTTTACTCCTCTTCTTCATCATCATCTTCACGGTGACGACTCGGACTTTTTTTGAACAACATATACGCAACAATAGCGACCACAATCCAGGTGAGGAAATTGTCTTTCTTCTCCTCAACTAATTGTTCAACTTTACCCGTATCAACTTGATAGGGAAGTTTAGACTGGTCAAATGTCCAAGACGACTCAGAGCCATCAATTGGATTTTCGACATCAATCTGGACCTTATTTGGATCAGGAGCCGTTACGGACGTCACCGTGGGCGGAATAAGTCCATCCAGGTAATCCGGGCCAACCACTGTCCATGTTTGCATCTGGAACTGGACTTTGGCAACATCGAGGTTGACAACTTGTCCTGCCCCCGCTGGCACGCCAACTGTCTGCAAAGTATTTGGATTTACCCAGCTACTCTGATTTACATCAAACACAGACATGTGCCAGTGACAAGCAGAGCTGTTACCATGAGTATTTTCATAGCCGAAAATATCGCCCTGCTTCAAATATCCGCTAGGGACAAAATCTCCGTGCACAAAAAACACCCAATAGGCTTGGCCTTTAATCACCGCCGTAGTACTTCCTCCAGCGTCAGCTCCAAAATTCGTAAAGTCTCCTGAAACTGGAGCCATGGCTGGTTCACCACAATTGACTTTCTCACCACCTGAGTAGCGAGTAAAATCGACTGCGCAGGTACTTGGAATGCCACCAACAGCACCTCCCCAGCCATCACTATGGCAACCTTGGGTCGGATACCAATCCCTGCCAGACACCCCAACATACGGCCACAAAAACCCTTCGCCTTGCGCCTTTACTGGAAATACACTGCCAAACACAGACATTAGGAGGTAAAGGACCCCTAACGCTTTCAACCACAACATTCGCCTACTCATAGGACCTCCATTTGATCTGATTCGGCACGACAGAAAAAGTAAAAAACGGGTATGTTACCCGACTATGCAGCCAGTCGATTTCCCAAACTAGTATTTTCTTGAGGGAAACCGTCGATACTTATCACCAAAAAACAGTGGTAGATATCTTTCGGCCCCTCAAAAATAACTCTTTTCAAACCATTATTTTAGAAGCCCTTATTTTCGTATTCAGATTGTTAACGTGCTTTCTCGGCAAGCTTTTTCCTCAAACGCAATGTTCAAGGTATACGCCAACCTCAAAAACCAAAAAAGTCCTCAAAATTTTCCCATTATAGGATAAATTTTAGGACTCTGTGATGTACTACTTTGTAGCGCTTTGCCACATTTTGCAACATGAGCTTTTATACACCGCAGATACACATTTGTCAACAATAGAACTTAATTATAAGATACTGTTCAATTTCTCAAAATAATTTTGACTCGTTATCATTTCCAATTTGCTTTCTATTGGAAAGATCTTATTTGCATTACCTTTATTCGTTTTTATCTCCACTGTCACATAATTTTTTTTATAATCCTCAATAATCAGATCAATTTCTTTACCTCCATATTCCCGATAAAAATAAAAATTCACTTTAACATTTTTTAGTCTCCGCAACTTTTCCAGTTCGGAAATAATAAAGTTTTCAAACACTCCACCCTTGTCAGGTCGTAGTTCCATTTCCCGAAAATCTTTAACCAAAATGTTTCTAATCCCCAAATCATAAAAATATAGCTTACGGTTTTCCGACACAGCTTTTCTGATATTTGTTTTAAACGATGGTAACTCTATCAAAATATAATTTTTGATAAATATTTCAATATAGTTTGATACAGTCGCCGGATATGCTCCCAAAGAATCAGCGATTTCTCGGATTGAAACCTCCTGTCCAAGCTGTAAGGCAATCTTGGTCAAAATATCTTTAGCTAGCTTTTGGTTCTTCAATTCATATATGTCTACTACATCTTTAAGAACATACGTATCCAAAACTTTTTGCAAGAGATCAATTCTTTCATTTTCCGCCAAATTAGCTTTGGTAAATATTTCCGGATAAACACCCCATATTTGGGAATTTATCATTGTTTGTTTGTAAAAACCCAACTCGTCAGACATCTTTGGTTTTTCGTTGGCTACAATTTCGGTTACAGATAATGGCAAGCAGTAAATCTCACTAAATCTACCAGCCAAAGTGTCAAACTCTTTGCCTGACTTTTGTCTCAGTTCCGAGCTACCAGTGGCAATGATTTTTATCTTAAACTCATCATGAAGTATTTTTAATATTACTGTGGCTTCAGGATAGCTTTGAACTTCATCTATTAAGATAACCCTATTATCAGCTACAATTCTTTCCAATATTTCTCGACGAGGAATAAACTTGTCCCTATCTGAAGCCAAGTCAAAGTTATATTTTGTTACCTTCAGTGCTCTAGACAACTTATCAATCAATGTCGTCTTTCCTGAACGTCGCGGACCCCATACAAACAATATCTTCGTATCTTCGCCTGATAAATACGTATTTATACTATCTTCTATTGCCCGTTTCAGCATGTCCATAGTATCATTTTACTATCATTTTGTATTCTGTCAAGATACAATCTTGCACCAAATTGCATTTGTCAACAAATAGCAACCCTTCTCACCTCTTCTTCACCATACTCTTTTTTAAGTGCTTTTATTTCTTCCAAATTTCCAAACATAGACCTTATCATCATTTTTATCGAGTTTATCCTTGTTTTTTGACCATACCACCGCTTATCTCATATCATTTATTATACCATTTTACTAGGCAAATAACTTCTCAAAATTGGTATAATGTGGAGTAATGAATAAAGCTAATTTATCCAAATATTTCTGGGATGTCGATATCAATAAAATTGATTTCGAGGGCGATTATCAGTACGTAATTAATCGACTTTTAGACAAAGGAGACCTAGTCGCTGCTAACTGGGTATTACATAATTATTCAATAAATAAAGTTGTCGAAACACTAAAATCGCGACGGGATTTCTCTGCCAAATCCGGTACTTTTTGGGCAAATTATTTAAATATTCCCCTTACGGAGGTAGCATGTTTGAAACAGTCTTATCGCCAAATGCGAAAACAGCTCTGGACATTTTAGGCCAAGGTGAATTGTTAAATAATGCCTATCTTGCTGGTGGTACCTCACTCGCCTTACGTTTAGGTCACCGTATTTCAATCGACTTTGACTTTTTTTCACCTTTAAAATTTGATCCTATTATTTTAGCCAATTCACTAAAAACTACTGGTAAGTTTGATATTGATACCGCTGCCGGAACTACACTAATCGGCCAATTTAATAATGTTAAATTTAGTTATTTCCGATACGAATATCCCCTATTGAATCCAACTGACGATTATCAGGGCATCAAAATTGCTAGTATCGACGACATCATTGCTATGAAATTAGTTGCTATATCCGATCGAAATACCAAAAAAGATTTCATCGATCTATATACAATTTGTCACCAAAAAAATATATCAATCGAGGAAATGTTTGAGCTATACAACAAAAAGTACCACGTTCTGGAAGAAAACAAATATACCCTTATCAAGAGCATGACCTATTTTGAAGACGCAGATGCTGACGCTATGCCCGAAATGCTGGCTGATATCTCTTGGGATGAAGTCAAAAAGTTTCTTATTTCCGAATCACTTCGGCTGGGAAAAACCTACTTATCTTAATCCTTATCCACCTGCGCTCCTCCAAGTACTGGTGTCCCAGTATGGATTACAATTCTTGGTTTAAATGCATTCATAGCCACTCTTTGTGCCACAGTTGTTTGGGTCGCTCTCTTCTTGCCTTTCACACCCTCACGAGCCATCAACTTCAACAATTCATTTTCTGGTTCAGGTAGTTTCTCTTGCACCAACATCACATCAAACCCTGGTTGTACTGCTTCTGCTTCTTTTTGAACTTTTCTTCCTGTCATTTTCTAATAATATAAATTATTAAAAAACTTTTGCAACCTAATGAATATTTAACTATTCACTCTTAACTATTAATTATCAATTATTTTTAAAACCTGCAATATATCGTTTTGGTCCGGACTACCGGAATCTTGTTTTGTTTTGCTGTGGCTCGCCGAAGCTCGGCGAAGGCGGCTCTGTTGGTAGGAGGCTAGGGAAAGTCCCCAGCCCCCATCTTCACAACAGATCCACCTCCAAGGCGGGATTCAAGCTTTCGAAATAAAGCTAGCCCAAATCTCTCCAGGGTGTGGAACTAATCATGCACCGAATCATCAAACTGCAATGACCCCAGCGAATTCTTTCTCGCAGCTTCAGTTACAGCCGCAAGGTCAATGGTTTCTTCTGGAGCATGTGCCTGCTTACACAACTTAAGTCCAGGACAGTCCTCGGGACACGGTTCTACGGGGCACTGATCGGGCTTACCCTTTTTGATAACTTTCAATTGAGCAGCTGTTATCTTTGCCATGTTAGTTACTCCTCCAGCCACACTTTTTACAGCGTAGGGCTTTTCCCTTGCCGTGAGGATCTTTGTAAACTGAAGCACCACAATCAGGGCACTTCCGAGCCGCCATCATCATTGGTGCAAAAGCCGGGGCAACGGAAACTATCTGCACATGCGTAATTGATGTTGGCATCATGATGGAAACAAGGCTATTTTCCGCCACGCCATACCGACAGTCCGAGTTACTACAATGCCATCCACGGGCAGATCCATCGTGGATTTTGTGGCCGCGACAAGTTGCATTGTCTGGGCATGGAATCCAGGACATTATAGGTGCAACAGTCAAAGCGCCAACTTGGGAAACATTAAGTTTCATGGTTTTGTATACCTTTCCTTAAATATGATTTGGATGCAACATTGGACAAAAGCCTTCTTTCAAAAATTTCCTTCAATAGTCACCTCTTCTTAGATTTTTTAAATTCCGCTCCTCTTTCGAGTGAAATTTAATCAGGCCATAAATACTGGCATGTTTTTATAGGCTAGTTAAATTCCACTCAAAAGTCCTCCTATTTTTTTAGAATTTAGGATTTAGAATTTGGGATTTTTCTTTGATATATTGCAGGTTGTTAAAGAACATTTTGGTACATGACCAAAATAACTAAAAACAACACCCGCTTTAGCCGACGTAGTCGGCTCAATTCTTCTGTTTCCATACCGCAACGGTTTGGTTGCGGACTGCTGTTTCGAATTGGGGTTAGATTAACACAACATCGTCAAAAAATCTACATAGCAGGTACTCACACCAAATTAGTACTAGTTACTTCGACAACGTCTTTAGCTTCTCTATCATCCACATCCTAATCATCGTCGATAAGCTTAGTCCCATTTCATCAGCCAACTCCTGCATCTTTTTCTTCATTGGTCGTCGAATTCTGATAATTACTGCATCTTCCTTTGGCTCTTTCGCCTTAAAGTTTAATTTTATTTCTTTCGCCTCGTCCAAAAAATCAGTAAAATCATGGGTATCCCAAAACTTTGCTTCTTCTGCATAATTTTTAAAATCTGGTATTTTACTTTTAATTAATTTCTTCATTCACCAGCCTCCTCTCTTTTCGGCTACTATCCCTAGCCGAAACAACATAATAATTATTGTTATCAACCAAATCCAAAACAATCGACAATAATCGATTAGTTTTTGTCTTGCCGATCAATAATATCCTATTTTTCTTGACCAACAATACTTTTAATTGAATCCTACAAGCTTGATATAGCTCAGCCTGATTAACTTCATGTTTTTTAATATGTTCTGTATTAACCTGATCCCAGATTAATTCATCAATATCAACTACCATGAATTAATTATATTGTATTACAACGTAATACAATTTGTCAAGTGCTATTTTCCTTTTAGCAATCGTTCCAAAGTATCATCTTTCATTTTCTCCAACAGGGTCATCATTTTGTCAAAAAATCCCATACTCAACATTGCCACTTGGATCTTTGACTTGTTATAAACATAAATAACTTCTTCTCTTTCAACTCTCTTAATTAACCCTTGAGGATCTTTCCTTAAATCAGAAACAGTACAAATATTGTTCTTGTTTGGCAACCTAAACATAATAAATTTATAACATATTTGTCACATACATGTCAACAAACCACTCTTGGGTACATCATAAAATTCTCCCACAAAATCTTAGAAATTACTTTTCAATTTTTCTCGTATCAATCTAGCTGTCTCACTAGCCGTAGATATACTAGACGGTGGACCACTTGCCTCCGCAATTTTTCTCATTTTGGCTTTCCGATTTTCTGCTTCTTCTCTTGCCAATAATTCCTCAGACAAAGGCTCCTGACAATCAACACTCAAGACACTAGTCCCACTCAAACTCAAATTCACTTTACATTCAGGACACAAATTTTGCCTTACTGTTTTAGAAAACCTCATCCCATAACCTGTCTCATTTGGCACCCGGTATTGGTGAACATCTGCCTTTTCCTCACCACAATTATCACATCTGGCCGTCGGCACATCAGCCGTTGTTTGCCAACCAACACCAACTACATCAAATGTTCCCTCTTCCAAAGCCAGTCCTCTTGCCAAACTACAAGTTCTGTTTCTTCCCCGTCCCCTGGTTTCGTTTCCATGCTTATGTAAAAAATTTTTTGAAGTCACTACTCCATCCTATATCTCTATACTATTAAAATAAATCCCTGTCATCTATTCTCAAAAAGATTTATAATGATCATTCCCCTTGTCACGGATTACGTTTATCGTTTTTTTCCTCTATAATCTTTCTATGTCCGACCCCGTGTTCAAGCTCATCGAAATCCGCCTTCCCCAAGACAATGAGACCACTCTCGAGTCAATGTCCTCTCTACTTTCCAACTTTACCCAATTTACCCGCCAATCTTTTTGGGACAAATTAATCGGAAAAAAGCCCACCATCGCTTCGCTAGAAATTGCCCTTTTTGATTCTCAAGTCCACTTTCTTATCGCCACTCCCACTGACTCAGCCGATTTTTTCCGCTCCCAAATTCTCGCCCAGTACCCCTACGCCGTTATCAAAGAACCAGAGGATTATTTAGCAAAAATTATAAATAATGGCGCAGTCAACAATTTTAGCAACCACAGCGAACGCGACCAAGCTAAAGCGGAGCCCGAAGGTAGCAAGGATCGCCAAAATTCGTTGACCAGCCAAAATATCCATTTTTCCCAACTAGCCTTAGCTCGCCCCTACTCCTATCCCCTCAAAACCTCCAAAGATTTCAAGGATACTGATCCGCTTAGTTCCGTTCTCGCCCCTCTCTCTCGCAGCAACAACCCCTCTGATTTTTTCCTCTTCCAAATTCTAATTGGCAATGCCCCCAAAAACTGGCAAGGGTCAATTATCTCGATCATTCAAAATGGTATCGTGGTCGACAAAGAAAAAGGCTTCCGCCAAGCCCATCCCGATAAAATGGTCTTTGAAACCAAAATTCAATTTCCAGGCCTCTTAAGTCAGATTAATCTTTTAAGTAATAATCCCGGGCTCATCGCCTCAGTTTCATCTTCCTTTGGTATCTACACCAGTCCTCGGGGCAACTTCATTCGTTCTATCACACCAGGATTTTTTACCAAGAAAAAAATCCTCCGCTCTATTCTTGCTCGTGAAATAAATATTAATACTCAAATTCTCAACACCGAAGAAATGTCTGTCCTTTGGCATTTTCCCAACCAACTAACCAAGCTACCAAACATCGCCTGGGGCAAAAAACTTTATGCCGACCCACCCGAAAACCTCCCCATTGCCGACGGTGCTACTGAGGAGCAAAAACAATCAACTACTTTTTTTGCCAAAGCCGAATTCCGCAACAAAGATTCTATTTTTGGCATCAAAGAAGGTGAAGACCGCCGTCGCCACACCTACATCATCGGAAAATCCGGTACTGGAAAAACCACCCTTATCGCCAACATGGCTATTGATGATATCCGCAAAGGCCGTGGTATCGCTATTATCGACCCCCATGGCGATTTGTGTAGCACCATTCTCGACTACATCCCCTCCTCCCGGGTCAATGATTGTTGCTATTTCAACCCTGCCGACCCTGAATATGTCTATCCGCTAAACGTTCTTGAAGCCCAAAATGACTCTCAAAAAGAATTGGTCGCTTCTGGGGTCATCTCCATTTTCAAAAAACTTTATGGCAATATCTCTTGGGGGCCGCGCCTTGAACATATTCTTCGCAACGCCGTCCTAACCCTGGTCAATACTCCCGGCAGTGATATGACCCACATAGTTGAGATTCTAACTCACAAGGCCTATCGTCAAAAAGTCGTCGCCGGTCTCCAGAATCAAACTCTCAAAAACTTCTGGCTTAATGAATACGATCGTATGGATGACAAATTTCAAAATGAAGCCATCGCTCCTATCTTGAACAAAGTTGGGCAATTTATCGCCTCTACTAATATCCGTAACACCATTGCTCATCCAGTTTCAAAGATCAATATTCAAGAAATCATGGATCAGAAAAAAATTCTTATTGCTGATCTTTCCACTGGAAAATTAGGCGAAGACAACTCCGCCCTTCTTGGCGCCATGTTGATTACCAAAATCCAGTTATCAGCCATGAATCGAGTATTTCAAGCCCAATCCGATCGGGCTGACTTTTATCTCTACGTCGATGAGTTTCAAAACTTTGCCACCGAAGCCTTCATTAAAATTCTCTCTGAGGCACGCAAGTTTAAACTGAATCTTATCGTCGCCAACCAATACATGAGTCAGCTTGACCGAACAATACAGGACGCCATCTTTGGCAACGTCGGTTCCATTCTTTCTTTTGTAGTTGGTAACCAAGATGCTTACATTCTTCAGAAAGAATTTGGCGCCAAATTCCCCGCCGATGACCTTGTCAAAATCGGTAAATACCAAATGATCTGCAAACTAAGTATTGATTCCGAGACCACTCAGCCCTTCTATGCCACCTCCCTACCTCCACTTGATTGCAAAAACCAACAGCGTGACAAATTGATCAGGATTTCCCAGGAACGATGGGGTAAACGTAAATAATTAGTAATTGTCTTACATTTACCCCTTGACAATACATTATAAGCTATCCTATATTTAATTATTACTAATTAAATATTTTTTATGTCCGAACTAATTGGATTTCCTGAACTTAATACTTTAAGCCTAAACCAGCGTATCTATGCTGCAGCTACCTCCCCTAATACTCCGATTGAATTACGGACAGCTATTGCTCAAACTTACCAGAGCAAAAGATCAAATCTAAACAACTTATAACTTAGTTTATAACTATGACAAAATCATTTTATAAAGAAATTACCTCCCCCGTTACCGGAGCAGTCACCCGGGTTGATCTAGGTAAACAATACCAATTAGCCACGGGAGGCGAACTAAACTCACTACCACAATCTCGTACCAAATAGTCCCATGTCACACTCTACCCGACACCTGAAAGACCAACTAAAAGGTCAACCATCAACTATTAAAGTTGAAGTATTAACTCCACAACAGCGCGAACAGCAAAGGCTCCAACTAATCCAGGATAACCTCAATCTACTCCGCGAAAAGCCACCAGACATAGAATCTGCCACCATCACTCCGGCATCAACCCTTCGCCCCCGAAAACCAAAGTCAGCTTACAATTCCCACCCTCCCCGCCCTTAAGCTTTTTTAGTTTTAATTTTTAACTTTTTACTTTTAATTTTTCTTCCAATGGTTTCTTCCACCCCGCCCACTTACAGTTTGGATAGTCTGAACATCCAAAGAATTTTCGACCAGTCTTTGTTTTTCGTACCACTCCCTCTTTGCCACAAGTTGGGCACATAAACCCTGCCGCTTCTTTGTATTGAGCTGTGTATTTACAATCAGGAAACCTATCACAAGATACAAATTTACCAAATCTTCCCAAACGAATGACTAGATCCCCATCCTTGCAATCCGGACATTTCTCCCCTGTCTTTTCCACAGCTACTTTAACTCGGTCGGCGGTACTTTCAACTTTTTTCACCTCACCCTCAAATTTGTCCCAAAATTTCCTCATCATCTTCTTCCAGTTCACCTTTCCCATCGCCACTTGATCCAGTTCCTCTTCCATCTCAGCGGTAAACGGCAAAGACACAATATTTAGAAAGTTCTTAACCAAAAACTCAATCACCGCCACCCCTAGTGCAGTCGGATGATATTTTCCTTCATCCCGTTCTACATACTGTCTCGCTAAAATAGTCGAAATAATCGAGGCATAAGTTGATGGTCGTCCGATTCCTTGTTTTTCTAAAGACTGGACCAAAGAAGCGTCACTGTATCGAGGTGGTGGATTTGTCTCGTTCTCTTCAATGGTTATTTTCTTACTCTTTATCACCTCGCCTTCTTTCATTAATGGCAATACTTCTTCTTCAAATTTTTCATCGGCAATTTTCAAAAATCCATCGAACAACATGCTTACTCCAATTGACTTAAATTGTGCCCTGCCGTTGCCAAATACTGCAGTGGTATTTTTTAGTTTTGCACTGGCTGCTTGTGTTGCTACCGCCCTTTTCCAAATGATTTGGTACAACTTTAATTCCTTAGCATCTAGTCCATCTGGATTTTTATTTGAAACACTAGTCGGACGAATCGCCTCATGTGCTTCCTGAGCATTTTTGGAAGTATTTTTAAAAGCCCTAACCTTTTCGGCAACATATTTTTCTCCGTATTCACTTGAGATATATTTTCGAAACTCCTCGATTGCCTTAACCGACAGATTTACCGAATCGGTCCGGTGATAGGTAATCAGTCCTTTCTCGTACAGCCGTTGGGCCAAGGTCATAGTTTGTTTTCCCGACCATCCGAATCGTCTACCACCTGCCTGTTGAAGTTTCGAGGTTGTATATGGTGGCAGGGGGTGACGAGTTGTTTCTCTCTCGTTTAGACTCGACACCACAAATTCAGGACTCAGTTCTGCCACAAACTTGTCAACCTCCACTCTAGTGTCAAAAATCGATTTAGTATAAGAATATTCTCCATCAAATAATTTTATTTTGTCAGAAATATAGGCACTTTCATCATCTACCTTAAACAGGTCAGTCCTAAATCCCAAATCAGTATAAACTTTAAAATATTTTTCTCTTTTAAACAGCTCTACTTCTTTTTCTCTTTCGACTATTAATCGGAGAGCTACGCTTTGTACTCTTCCTGCCGACAAACCTCTCCTCACCTTCTTCCAAAGTACAGGTGACAGAGAATAACCCACAACCCTATCGAGTACCCTTCTCCCCTGCTGGGCATCGACCAAATTCATATCAATTCCTTTCGCATGTTTCAGTGCTTCTTGCACCGCTTCTTTTGTTATTTCATGAAAACTTACTCTTGAAGTTACTAATTCCCTTTTTACTTTAGAATTTTTAATTTTGGATTTTGTTTCAGGTGGATTCCTTAGTATCCAATCCACATGAAACGCTATCGCTTCTCCTTCACGGTCAGGGTCGGTAGCCAGATATATATTGGTGGCCTTTGCTGCAGCCAAAATCAGTCCACTAACTACTTTCTTTTTTTCAGCGTCTATTTGGTAATCAATTTCAAAATCATGTTTCAGATCAACTCCCATTTTACTTTTTGGCAGATCTCTTAAATGTCCCACAGTCGCCAATACTTCAAAATCCGCTCCCAGATATTTCTCAATTGTTCTAGCTTTTGTCGGTGACTCGACAATTAAAAGATTTTTCATACTAGCCATTGTCAACTATCATATCATCCACTGTCAAGCCGACATTATTTTCTCTATATCTTTTCAACCCTTCCGTCTGGTAGAAGTTTGAACCTAACTTCCATTTTTGTGGCACCATCCTCACCGATTATTATCACAGTTCCTCGACTTGCTCCCATTTTTGTATTTCTCAACATTGCGAACGCTTTCGCTCTCACATCTTCAACATTGCCATCTGCAGGTATAGTACCCACTACCACTGGAGTATTCGATGCTGGCTCAACCTGAACCACTCTAATTGCACCACCATTAGCAAAAGATAATGTCATAGAATCCAGATCAGTTCTCTCACCAACAAACCTTCGTATTCTATCCGCAAATTTCATTTGTCCCTATCCTATCACTTCAACAACAACAGTCAATTAGTAGGTGACACCGACGGTCTTGGAACGGTTGTATTTGGTTCATTAAACCACTCCTTTAAAATATCCCCGACAATTGGCGCAGCCACATCTGACCCCTCACCACCCCTTTCCATCATGACTGTTATTGATATCTCGGGATTATCTGCCGGCGCAAACGCAGTTAGCCAAGCGTGAGTGTCTTTACTTCCATCACCAACCTCTGCCGTCCCAGTTTTACAGGCTATTTTTGTCTTAAAATTGAAAAGTGGCCAAGCAGTCCCACCCGTATGACAAGCTTCCATCATTCCCTCCCTTAGTGTTTCAATTGTAGCTCGTTTTATCCCCAAAGATTGGCAATCATTTTTACTATTTTTAAGAATACTCATTTTACACTTTGTCCCATTGTTCGCTATCACATTAGTACTTTGATTTACCTGAAGTGGCGTCACCCCTAAGAACCCTTGACCAATCGACAAGTGGTATGTGTCCCCTAAATACCACCTATCACCTTTGGTGTCTCTTTTCCATTGATCTGTCGGGTTTATACCCGGTAGTTCTCCCGCTAGCTCTATCCCAGTTTTTTCACCATATCCAAACTTATCCGCCCACTTGTGGATTTTTGAAACACCGAGTAACTCTCCCAATTTGTAAAAATAAATGTCATTACTTCGTTTCAATGCTTTAACCATGTCAACCATTCCATCGGTACCCCCCCTCTTTGTCCACAACCAGTTATTAAAACTATAATCACCTACCTTAATTACTCCCGTATCTTCTATTGTTGTATCTTTTTCTACCGCTTTCTCCTCCAACCCAGCAGTCGCCATCACTAACTTAAAAACGCTTCCCGGATGATATCGTGTAGCTATCGACCGATTTAACAGTGGCAAGTTTTGAGTGTCTTCTAGATACAACTTGATCAACTTATTGTCCACCAAATACGAAAATGCGTTAGCATCAATCGAGGGAGATGACACCAAGCTTAATATTTTCCCAGTCTGAGGCTCACTGATAATCACGGTTGCTTTTCGTCCTTTTAAAATTTGATATATTTTATCCTGCCAATAAGCATCAATACTCAATTCTACTGTCTTACCAACAGTCGGTTCCTCTCGCCCCAACTCGCGCACATACTTTCCTTTAGCATCAACCTCTACCAACCTTCGTCCTGCTACTCCCCGCAAATCGCAATCTAGAAATTCTTCCACTCCACCTCTACCAATGACATCTTCTGACCCCAGTCTCAACCCACCACACCGATCAACCTTCACCTCAGCTTCGTCAGCCAATCCTACATATCCTGTGATTAGACCCATACTCTCCTTATAACTGTATTGACGTTTTATCTCCCACAGCCTATCTTTCCCCTCAAACTTAGCTCCATCATATTCCCCACTATTAATAAACTTTTTTTCACCATTTTCAGTCTCAAAAAACTGATAGACACTCTTACCAATCAGTCTTCCCTTACGATCCTTTATGTCCCCTCGACCTGCTGGAAGTATCGTTTCCACGATCTTGTTTTCAAAAGCCAAACCCCGATAAAACCCACCTCGAATCACCGACAATCGAATAAAAGCTACCAATAAAATACCCAGAGTAGTTAACAGCCCCCAATTAATCAGCCAATATTGCCAGTCGTGATTCTCGTTATTTCCCATTATCCAGTAACCAGACGAATACTTTCTAACAGGTATCTATCCTCCATCAACTGCCCACAACCCTTAATTATGCATAATCCAGCCTCATCAGCTCTTTGGGTAGTAATTTTTGTTTCCTTCTCCACCAATCTGTCCAGTCCATGAAGTTTAGAACCGTTTCCCACCATAACAATGCCTCTTTTTAAAATGTCGTCCATCAATTCTGGCGGTGTTTCATCCAGTTCTTCTTTTATTAATTTAATTAATTTCTGAACTTCAAACATAACTGCTTCTCGAATCTCGTTTTCATTTATTTTGACCGACTTTGGGAGTCCTGTTTCCAAGTCTCTCCCCCTAATCACCATTTCTTTTAGTGATTTGTTCGGCTCTCCCACGTTTCCCAACTCAATCTTTGCTCTCTCCGCTGTAGTCTGACCAATGAGCAAGCTGTATTTCATTCGAATATAGTTAATTATGGCCACGTCAAAGTCCCCACTCGAACTCTTAATCCCCTTCCCCACCACTACTCCACCCATAGAAATAACTCCGACTTCTGTTTTCCCCCCACCCACGTCAACTATCATCGTTCCGGAATTCTTCTTAGCAGGTAACCCCACTCCTACCGCTGCCAAAACCAAGCCTTCTATCAAGACTACTTCACTAGCACCAGATGTCAAAAACACCGATTTTACGGCTCTTTTTTGCACATCTGTAATCGATCCTGGTACCGATACAATCACCCTTGGTTTGAAAATTTTTGGGTAACGGCTGGGAATTTCATATATTAGTTTCAAGTAGTACGACACCAAAGCCTCCAAGGCTTCTAGATCCGATATAATTCCGTTCTTTATCGGACTAACTACTTCTATCTGTGCTGGTTCCCGATTCAACATTTCTTTCGCCTTGTACCCGTAAGCTACAATTTTATTTCCTGCCCATTTTGGGGCAGAAAGTCCTGTCCACCGTTTCTTTTTTAAACGAGCCACAATGGTTGGCTCGTCCACCACAATCCCCCTTTCATTAAGCAGAAGTAAGGTGTTACTAGTTCCCAAATCAACCCCAATATCCCAATAAAAATTGGCCATCGTTCCCATTACCCTTGACTTAACTGTCTTCATCCAACTCATACAAAATTATATAATATCTAAACTGAACCATTTATGATCAACTTTTTATTTACCGCACTAGTCCTAATTGTCCCCCTCATCCTCAACTTGGCCAACTCCGAATTTTTTGAAGTTCCCAAGATGTATACAGTCTATCTGATTAGCCTGCTCCTTCTCGTCTCACATTTGTTTAACTATCTTCTGGGTAACGCTCCCCTTGTTCGTAAAAATCTGCTTTTTTGGCCGCTTATTATCTTTCTACTCTCCCAAGCAGTCTCCACATTCTTCAGTATTGATACCCACACTTCCATCTACGGCTATTACTCCCGACTCAATGGAGGTCTTTTATCTTTATTATCATATTCCATTATTTTTCTGACCTTTTCTGTTTATCGCACCCCCACTCTTACCAGTTGGTTGACTTCCGCCTCGCTCTTTACTGGATTAATCGTCTCCTCATATGGAATTTTGGAACATTTTGGAATAGATAAGGGCTTCTGGGTCCAAGATGTTCAGTCCCGAGTCTTTAGTACTCTAGGTCAACCAAACTGGCTGGCAGCTTATCTTTGCATTCTCCTCCCCCTCGCCCTCGACCGCTTTTTGTCTTCTTCTCGTCCTATTCATAAATCATATTTCATATTTCTTACTTCAATATTTTATATTTGTTTACTTTTTACCAAATCCAAGTCCGGCATCCTCGCCGCCCTAATTTCACTTACTATGTATAGTTTGATCCACTTATACAAAAATAGATTTAGACCCCATTTTACTTTTTACCTGCCTTCCGGCAGGCATGGCCTTTTACTTTTTACTTTGGTTTTCTTCTCAGTTTCTATAACTAACCCTATCAAAGACATACTATTTCCATCACGTTTTGAACCCACCTCCCCGACCACTATCACCCCACTACTAATCACTCCCAGCAAAGATATTCGGAAAATTGTCTGGCAAGGAAGCATTGATCTGTGGCGTCAATTTCCTCTTTTTGGTACCGGTCCGGAAACTTTCGCCTACAGCTACTACTGGACTCGTCCCTCCAGTCACAACCTCACCTCTGAATGGAACTTTATTTACAACAAAGCCCACAACGAATACCTAAACTATTTAGCCACCTCCGGATCTTTTGGTTTTATCAGCTACTTAGTTCTTATTGGTTTTATGATTTATACTCTCAAAAGCTTCCCAGCCTTATTAGCTTCATTTGTCTCTATATTGATAACAAATTTTGCTGGCTTCTCTGTAGTCACCACCTCACTCTACTTTTTTCTTCTCCCCACCTTCATTGCCCAAGATCAAATCACAATTCCCCGCACATCACCGAATACTATTCAGAAGTTTTTTTCACTTTGTCTTATTCTAGTTTCTAGTTACTGGTTACTAGTTACTTTTAAGTACTTTCTGGCCGATATTGCCTACCACCGACAGTCCTTAACTGAGTTAAGATACGCTCTAAACTTCCGCCCCGACGAACCGGTCTATCTTAGCAAATACGCCCTAGTGTTAGCCGAAAGTTCTGCTGCCACCAAAGACAAATCTCAAATTCCCCACGTAGTCAAAGCGCTCGATACCGCCATTTCCATTTCTCCGTTTAACCTCAACCTGTGGAAAGAGCGCGCCCAAGGTTTTTATTTCCTTTCTCTGATTGACTCAAAATATTATGTCTACACTGTTGACGCTCTTACAAAAGCAACCCGATTAGCTCCCACCGACGCTTCTTCTTTTTATCTTTTAGCTAAGTTTTATCAAAATATTTCAGAGATGGACTCAGCTATAACCAACTATCAGCACGCACTAACCCTCAAGCCAAACTATGATCACGCCAGCTTTGCCTTAGGAGAAATATTTTATCAACAAAAAAAATACTCTGAATCAAAAATAATGTTTGACAAAACTCTACTTCTAGCTCCATCAAACACCGATGCCAAAGAATACTTGGATAAAATTTCCAATTTAGCTATCTAATATTCCCCCCGGTATTTTGTTGTTATTTTTCCTTTTCCACTACCAGGTTTAGATCAACTCGCTTTTTCTTGTCCCCCTCCCACATATATAGCTCCCCACCTTCTTCTTTTATATGATCAATAAACAAAATGCCGTTTAGGTGGTCCAGTTCATGTTGATAAGCGATTGCCTCAATCCCTTCCAGTTTCTTGTTTCTAGTTTCTAGTTTCTTACCCTTGATTTCTTCCCATTCGGCTTCAATCCGCAAATATCGATTAACTGTCCCAAAAAGCCCCGGAAAAGACAGGCAACCCTCCAAAAAGTCTTCTTGCTTGCCATCATCAAATGTCATAATCGGATGTAACTTCTGACCAAACGTCTTAATGACTCTGGGGTTTATAAAAATTTGTAAGTTCCTCTTTTGTCCAGTGACTAAGCCAAAAAATCTTCGATCCAAGCCAACCTGAACCGCCGCCAAACCTGCAGCATGATCTTTCTCCTTCTGTAGAGCCCACCTCAACTCGTCAACATCAGCTTGAAGCATCTCATCAATTGATTTGATATCCCTAGTCTTCACTCTCAGGATCTCGTTTGGATAAAACACTATCTTCCGCATGACTCATTTTACCAAAAAAGCTATAATTAGGCATGATTTCAGTTGTATTCTTCGGTTCATTTCAACAATACTCAGTTCAGATACTCAAAAAGCTACATGAACACCCCGGCTTTCAGATTGTCGGAGTAGTCACGACTCCCCCTCGCAAAGGTGATCGAGGAGTACTAACCACTACCGCAGTTCATCAGTATGCCAAGGATAATAATTTACCTCTGTTTCCACTTGAAGATCTAAATACTATTCCCAACATCGAACGTCCTGATTTTATAGTTGTTGCCGGATATGGTCAAATGATAAATGATAAATGGCTAAATCTTCCTAAAGTTATGCCTATCAATTTCCATCCGTCTCTTCTGCCCCAATATGCTGGACGTTTCCCGATTGAATGGGCTATTCTAAATGGCGAGGAGACCATCGGAGTTACTCTCATCAAGATGTCTGCCAAGTTTGACAAAGGCGACCTTATCACACAGGTCAGTCAACCGCTTCTACCCACCGATACTAAAGAATCTCTTTACACTTCACTCTATGACCTTGGAGGCGATCTCATTATTAGCACTCTTCCCGAAATAGTTTCTGGCAATATAGCTCCACTCCCCCAATCCGGCACAGGATTTTATGCCCGGCAGCTAACCAAAGACGATGGATATATCGATTCAAAAAAATTATCAGACCCAGAATTTGCCCCAATTTTAGACAAAAAAATCAGGGCCCTCCTTCCTTGGCCTGGAGTCTGGACCTTCGTTTTCCCCAAAAATGGACCAAAACTAACCATGAAGATTTTTTCCTTTACCAAAAATAACAGTACTCTTGAATTAGAAAAAGTCCAGATCGAAGGCAAAAAGTCCACTTTTTGGTCTGAAATTTCATCACACTATTCACTTTCAAAATAAATTTAATACTGGTATTTTTACCTTATCTTACAGTAAAACTCCTAATTTATAATTCCTAATTCCTAATTAATTTAAGTCCTTTTTTCTTCTTAATTTGCTTATATATAACCATTAGATAGGCACTATTTATTTTGACATATTTTACAAAAAAGACTTAAATTATTTAAAGGAGGAATAAAATTTATGCCAGTAAAAAAGAAAGCCGTCAAAAAAGTCGTTAAGAAGAAAGTCGCTAAAAAAGCTGTTAAGAAAGTAGTTAAGAAAAAGACCGTCAAAAAAGCTAAGAAAAAGTAGTTCTTCTTAAATCATTAAACGGCACCCTAAACAAGTGCCGTTTTTTGTTTTACTTCCCTCTTTAGGGATTTTAGACACTTACTACAAAACTTACCGCCAACCTTAGTGGTGCCGACTAGCAAGCTAACTTTGTGTATATTTGCCTTATAAGTTCTCGAAGTTCGGTTTTGGGCATGGGAGCGGTTACGACCTATGGAAGTACCTTTACCACACAAGCTACATGTTCTCATGGGTTATACTATAACATGGATATTGGACTTTTGGAGGGCTTAATTTTCTTCGTTGGACTGATTATTGCTATTACCATCCACGAATTTTCACATGCATTTGTTGCCGATCATTTCGGCGATCCCACCCCCCGTTCTTTTGGCAGAGTCACTCTAAACCCGCTCGCTCACCTAGACCCGTTAGGTACACTCATGCTTTTTATTGTCCATTTTGGTTGGGGTAAACCAGTCCCTATCGATCCTTACAACCTAAGTAAACGTGAAGAAATTTATGTCGCGCTGGCTGGACCACTTAGCAACCTCTCCCTTGCCATTATTTTCGCGATTGTCATCCGCTTCCTGCCTCTTCCTCCTTTCTATATCTTTATCCAAACCAATATAGTCTTAGCCGTTTTCAACTTACTTCCTCTTCCTCCTCTAGATGGTTCCAAAATTCTCCTCAATTTACTTCCAGAAGCACACTCACTCCGTTGGCAACAGGCTTTCGACCAGTACGGAGTTATCATCTTAGCACTTATATTATTTCTTCCCTTCAAAGGCTCAAATTTAATCAATCTAATCCTGACACCCGCCATCCAGTTCATCCTCAAAATAATTCTCTAGTTGATATCCCCGATCCCTTGACTTACACCCCCAAATACTGGTAGATTTTTATAGTTAACTATTATTAAAGTGAATGGATTCACACAAATCAACTGTTTTAGCTTTATCTCTCTCTGTATTAACTTTAGCTGTTGTTAGCACTTTTCTATCTCTCAATCAAAGTGGCGTTCTCGGTGATAGTACCGTGGGTGGTAGTTCTATTCTTCCAAAAACGACTCCAGTTGTTAGACCAACCAATGTTCCCAGTGCACTTTGCCATGAAGTTACTGAATTATTTGATAACTATTGCAAAAAAGGTGAAAACCAAGATAAAGATCAAATTCCGAAAGGTTTTTGCGGTGATATTTTTAAATTAACCAGCCAATTTTGTCCTCAAGGAACACTTGGTCCAAAGCCAACTTCTGCCTGTAAATACGGTACTAATTCATTTGAGGTCGGTACTGCTTGCGAATCCCCCCGACTTCCCACTGGTGCTCAAATTAATCCATTGTACACTGAAACCGGTTTTTCATCTGCCAAATATTCTTGTTATGATGGGACCACTGGCGAAGTCAAGCCAATTAAGGGTAGTTGTGCTGGTCAAAGTGTCCTTCGTGAACTAGCTCGCAAGGCCTGTGAAGGTCATGGCACCTGCAAAAATCCCCAAAAGCCAACCAACCGTCCAGACGACCCGCGACAATGTACCGGCGACAATGATTGCGATATAGGGCAATATTGTCAAACACCAAAAAGAGTGCAAAAGGATGAATCAGTCGAGACCATACCACTTGGCAAATGTCTTCCTATCCCCAAAGTTACTCTCAATCCACGACTCACACCCCGAGTCTCTCTTCTCCCCACTCGAACCGGTATTACCTGCGGTTGGTGTGGACTATCTTGTGTTCCAACTAGACCTGGTCTAAAATGCCCAACAATAAAAGCACCTGCCAACAAAACTTGCGTACTATCCGGCACTGTCTGCAAGATTGTAGACAAACTTGATTAATCAACCAATAACAGACCACCAATCCCCCGAAAATTTTCGGGGGATTTTTTATTTATTTTTACTATCTTGACCAATTAATTTGTTTAGAGCTGTCAACATCCGTTTGATTTCCTCTGCGGACATTCCATGCCCACCAGCTCCCATACCAATAGTTTCCATTTCAGCAGCAAAACAACTGACACAATGAAAGCCATAATCTTCAGTCAATATCTCCGCTATATCTGGGTACCTTTCCACCACTTCTGCAATCAAGGTATTCTCGGTAATGTACTGTTTTGTTTTGACTTTTGAATTTTGACTTTTTACTTTCATAATTATATTTCTTCTAACTTAATTTGTTTTAACTGATCAATAAAGTTCTTTTCAACCTTATTCCAAATCGTTCTCAAATCGCACTCGGCAGCCCGACTACATTCACCGTCTCCCAAACACTTAACCATTCGTTTATTCTCACCCAAAGCTTCCATTAGATCATACAGGTTTTTCTTTTGCCAGCCAGCAACCAATTCATAACCGCCACTCTTACCTTCTCGACTTGTTACAATCCCCGCCTCTTTCAACTTTCCCGCCAGCTGTCCCAAGAACCGATATGGCAGCTTTAATCTCTTGGAAACATGTGTTAAAGACACGGAACCTTGCTTGTTTTTTGCCAAGTAAGCTATTAATATAATACTATACTCGACTTTCTTTGGTATGGTAATCATGATACAATTTTACCATCCTACCAAAGGCGATCTTTAAGAAGGTGTTTTTTCTAGCTAAACTTCTAAAATGGAAGGTACTGTGTCAGCAAGGCCTTGCCCTAGAGACCAGCCATCCACCACGTCTTATAGCGTGGAAAAGCCGCTATTGAAGCAACGCCTTTGGTGGGTGTTTTTTCTACTCCATCACCTTTTTCACCAACTCCACTATATTTGATTCCGTTTTTTGGTTTCTTTTTGCTTCTTCAGATATCGTAATCCTATATTTATCATTATATTTCTTCGGCGATCGCGAATATTTTAGTAAAAAATCAACTGGTTGAGCTAGCTTTTCTCTAACCCACCCCAGCTTTTTCCGTTTTATAAGCTCTAGGTTGCCATCTTCCTGACCACCCACATGAGTGATGGCCACAAATGGCTTGCCCACCGCCACCACATCAAACAAAAAGTTTGGACCTGCTTTCCCAAACACTACATCACAAGCACACAGTATTTCACCCATATTTTCAATCCAACCTAAATTAACTATTTTGACTCTCTTGGTTAACTTGAGTCTTTCCAATAACTGAGAAAATCTTTCAACCATTGCATACGTCATCTTGTCCGTTCCCGAATTAAACACAACCCCAACATCCCTTTTAATCAAAAGCAACGCCGGAAACAATTTAGCAATCGAATTTGTACCCAAACTTCCACCACCCACAAAGATTACTGGCTGTTTATCATCAAAACCTAGTTTTTTTCTTATTTTAAATCTAAAAGCAGGATCGTTTAGCTCTGGCCGGTACATTTCTTTCCGCACCCACCAACCACTTTTAAAAACTTTATTTTTTTCTATACCCAATTTTAAAGCCAGTTCCTCACCTGCCTCGTCATAAACTAAATTAATATCTGCTCCTGGAACGAACGACACTGGATTGATCGTCCACGGATCTGCCACCACATTCCATAGTTTGAACTTTTGTCTGTGTTCTTTACGCCACTTTGCCAATGCGTGCGAGTGCATAAAATAAGTTGAGATTACCAAGTCAGGCTCATAACCTTCAATTTTCTCGATCAAATTAGGTAAATCACTGTCCAGTACCTCTACAAACGCCTTACGTAACGTTTCATTTTCCATCATCTTCAAGTTAACTTTTCCTATAGATGGCCAAAAACGATAGATAAACACGTAGAGCTCATTGGCTGCCTTAAATTGCAGTTCTACTTCATCATAGTCAACTTGCCAGCCGTATTTAGCCTCTACTGGCTTTAGATAGCCATGTATTGCTTTAGCAATTGCCCGATGACCCCACGGCATATGATCAGTTAATACTAAAATCCGCTTTTTACCCATGGAGCCTGAAGTCAGACTCGGACTGACGACCTGCTGTTTACAAAACAGCTGCTCTACCAACTGAGCTATTCAGGCATTATCTACCAACTGATTTACCAGCCGTAGCCCTAGCGTAGGCTGGGCTACTCAGGCATAAAATCTAGTTATTATACCAATTCTTTGACCATTCTTATTATCCGATTATCAGTCTCTCACCTGGGGCACTGTACCTAGTCCCCCAAGTCAGCACCGGTAACATCCTCGTCTAAAGTTACCCTTCCTGGAACCTCATCTAACCTAATCCTTCCACTCAAAAAATCGACCAATAACTTTTCTGTTTCCACACCAAAGTCATGAACAGTTTTTCGTTGGCACCGTTGTAATTTGGTCACTTTTTTAGTATGTTTTTACCTGTTCTTCGGTTAACAGTATTCAAATGACTCGGTGAAGAGTAAAATCAATGTCATGAAAAAAGATATGGTTGTGCCTATTGTTCAAGTAAAAATGTAAT
>JACPGP010000002.1 GCA_016182425.1 Candidatus Levyibacteriota bacterium | reverse complement strand
CAAAGAACAAGCTAACTGCGCCACAGGCACAGGTAAATGCAGAATTGTTATTGCCACCAAGATAGACAAAGCCTACTCCTGGTGGGTGCATGCAGGAGGAGGAATGTGCGCCAGAAGCCCCCAGGCAGATGGAACCTTTCAAACCACCTGTTCTACTCCCACCCCAACCCCAACTCAACCTACCCCCACTCCCGGAGCGCTAAGAACCAAAGCCACCTGCTATCCCAACACCGGAGCTGCCACCAACCAGCAGACCATCAGCGCCAATTGGGATGCTGTTGACAGCGCTTCCTCTTACCAGGCAGTAAGAAGGGGAGGCGCCCAATTAGACGAAACAAAAACTGTTACTGGGACAGCAGTTAACTTTTCAGATCCAACTTCAAATACAGGTACAGTTAGCGTGTCTGTTGCAGCCCTTAACCAGACAGGGCAGTCTTTGCAAACCCAGTCCAAAACTGTAACCAATGCTGTCTGCACCGGCCCGCCCACTGCCACACCTACTCCTCCTCCCCAGTGCACCAATGAATTTGGAGGAGGATGTATTATTGGCAATCCAGCAGCCAGCGGGTGCAGTATAGGAACATCACAGCAGAATTTGTGGTGCCAAAATATCAACAACAACCCGCAGTATGTCTGCAGTGTTTGTCCGGAACCGCCTCCTCCCCCTGTGTGCAACAAACAAGATCCTCTTAATAACGCTCCCTCGGCCATACTAAGAGCAGATGGTTATACTGTGGATGTGGAATATACCTATTATACCCAAAAAGGAACATATGGAGATATTTACCGTTCGGACAAAGACCAACCGGGATTTATCCCCGGCGGAACACAAACAGGCACGCAGTTTGGCACCCATGGATTATCTTTTGACATGAATTTACAGGGACAACAGTATTATTACTACCAGACCAAGGCGATATCCGGTTCTTCTTCCAATGCTTCAAATACCTATGGCGTTTTAACGCCAGAACAAAAAGACGTATCAGACGCTTGTTGGAGTAGCCCGTTTTACTATATCAATAACAGCCAACTCACAGGCATACAAAATGTAGCAGTTAACAACACTACCATTACATTTAATCTGATCTATGAGGTACAAAATACTAATCCCTTTGGGGGATGCACCGGCGGGCCATGCGCTTTGAATCCTCCATATCCTCCATTTCCTCCTGAATACTTAAAGATTCAGCGAAGTTCCACTAGTACCCCAGGCTACATACCCTGGGTAAAAGGTACCGGCACGTGTTTAACAGTTGATTCTCATGGGGCGTGTCAATCCGCCCGGTGGACTGCAGAGTATGCTATTGATCTCCCGCCCAATACCACCGACACCTTTAAATTGCGGCTGGATTCCTACCGGCAGTAAAAGCTTTACTCCCGGCATAGCCACAACCGGCACCAACTCTGTTTTGGCGCCAAATCTAGGAGCTTCCGCTCAATCAGACTGGCATAGAGTTCCTTATGTGGCGCTTGGTTGGAATAACACCCAGGCAGGACAGGAAGTTAAGGTGTATCGAAACCAACAACGCTGGCCGACTACCTACCGTTTACCAAACCAGAGCAGGTATTATGATCCCCAACGGAGTGGTTATGTTTTTAAGGGGACAGATGATCTTTCGGGTCTGGAACCAGGAGATTATTACTATGGAGTTTTGGTAGACAGATACGGTCAAGCAGGTTTTTGCGAAGCCAGAGAAGCCCCAACCGACCAGGCCAAGGTCAAATGGGAGGGGTTTAGGGTGACGGGGGTGGTGTTTTGGGACAAAAACAAAGACGGCGATGAAGATGAGGGGGAACCTCGCTACCAAGGTCAAGCCACTGTTACAGCCCAAAGGGGTGGTACGCAAGTTGCCACCACCACTACCGACCAAAATGGGGCGTACACCTTTTATCTGGGCAAGGGTGAGTATGAAATTACCCTGCGCGTCCCGGACGACTGGGGAGCTTCTTATCCTGTGGGACAACAAAATTCCGGCCTTGGCCTACACAGTTAAGCCAGGTAATCCCTGCGAATCAGATCCTCTTTCTCCACCCAGCCTAAATGTTCCTACTCCCTGCAGTAACGGCAACTTAAGCGGTGTTGATTTTGCCATTATCATTAACCCCTGGTTCCAGGGAGTTGGGGCAGACATGCGTTTGGATGGCGGCTTTACCGATAGAATCCCCGGCAATGTACCGGATTTGTCCCGCTACGCCTGCCTGAAAGGCAGCGGCGGTACCCCCGGGCTGATTTTTGCCGGGGACGGCACCACCCCGCCTGATTATGGCAAGGGAGAGGCCTCTGAGACCCGCTGGCAGGTTTATGGAGAAGGAGGAAAGTTTGCTCCTGGCAATAGCGGGATTAGAACTTCGTACAGCTATATTTCGGCGGCAGCAGCTAAAAACAGTCTGATTCCAACAAAGCTTCCCTGCGAAGGTGGTTTTTCCGACTGCGACCTTCCGCTGGATCTTGCCAATGGTTTATACAAACCATATTCTATTGATCCTTCGGAACAAATTTCTTTAACTCTTAACAATTACACATTTCCTCCTAATAAAAACTATGTCATACTGGTGGATGGTAATTTAGAAATATTAGGCAATATTATAGTGCCCAATGGCTCAACAGTCACCTTTGCAGTTTCCGAAGATATTATTATTGATAAAAACGTGGGAGAGACAAACATAAATAGCAGTAATGTCAATGTCGAGGGGTTTTACTCTGCCGGCGGCAGCATTATCCTGGACGGCACTAACGGTGATTGTTCGGCCTCTTTTGATAAGCGTCTAAATATTGGCGGATTGATACTGGCTAATGCCAATTTGGAAAGCGGGTCTTTGCAAAACAAAAGAGACCTTTGCGAGAAAAACTTTGACATTCCCTCCTTTACCGGAAGTCGCGCCGTAACGGGAATAACCCAATTTCAAATAAACAAATACTACCAATCAATAAAGAATGAATAATGAACAAAAAATACAAGATATCCATGAAAGAATCTACCAATTCGTGATTAGAGTAATCAATCTTGTTAAACAACTTCCTAAAACTCCAGAAAATATTATTCTTATTCAACAAGTAACACGATCAGCAACATCTATGGGTGCCAATGACCAAGAAGCAGATGGAACGGATAGTAGAAAAGATTTCGTTGCAAAATATGCAATTGTTCGGAAAGAGAGCAAAGAAACAAATTACTGGCTGCGAGTAATTGCTGACACGAATGATCCATTTAGACCACGGATGCAGAATTTAATGCAAGAAGGAAAAGAAATTGTTAAGATTGTCAGCTCAATTATTATCAAAACAAAAGGTAAAAAAATAAATTGAAATATTTGCTGATTTAGTTTTTGATTTGTTTATTTGTTTATTGGGTTATTGGTAGTATTACTTAATGAGCCTTGCCAAAAGGAAGAAGATTTAGTACAATAACACCCATGCCGCAGGAACCAAAAAAACGACATTCCAGACAAAGACAGGGCAAAAGACGAGCAAGCATTCATCTAAAAACCCAAAAGTCGGTGGTGTGTCCAAACTGCGCAGGCATCATCATTCCCCACACCGTGTGTAAATACTGCGGTTATTATGATAAAAGACAAGTACTAACCATGAAGAAAAAACAGGAAAAGGAGAAAATGGGCAAATGAAAACACCGCTTGATCCCCGACATAAAAGGCGGCAAAAATTAGTCGAGGAATTATTCGCGGCTGAGTTTCACCGGCAAAAAATAAATGAAGGGACAAAAAATATTCTGGCCCAAAAACATGTTATTGACGAAGCAATCGAAAAAGCAGCCAAAGAATTTCCCGTTAATAAAATAAACAAAATTGACCTGGCTATTCTTAGACTGGCGGTTTTTGAACTTTTAGTCGAAAAAAAGCAGCCGCCAAAAGTAATTATAGATGAGGCAATTGAGCTGGCAAAAGAATATGGCCAAGAAAAAAGCCCGGCGTTTATAAATGGGGCTTTAGGCAATATTATTACACATGAACCTTCCCAAATTTAAAAATCCCGCCCTTTTTAATCAGGCATTTACCCATCGCTCTTATCTTAATGAAACAAGAAAAAAAGTTGAATCTAACGAGCGCTTGGAATTTTTAGGAGACAGTATTTTGTCATTTGTTGTGTCCGAACATCTTTTCACCCGCTACCCGCAGTTTGATGAAGGAACGCTCACCAATCTTCGATCTTTGCTGGTTAACACCAAAAGTTTGGCGGAGAGCGCGAAAAGTTTAGGCTTTGGCGATCTGTTGCGCCTGTCACGGGGAGAAGAAGAAAGTAAAGGCAGACAAAATCAAAGTCTTTTGGCAGACTGCTTTGAGGCTTATGTCGGAGCGCTCTTTTTAGACCAGGGACTAACTGTGGCGCAGAGCTTTCTGGAAAAAACCATCCTGCAAAAAATAGATATTATTATTACCAAAAAAACCTTAAAAGATCCAAAAAGTCTCCTCCAAGAATACGTGCAATCCCAAAAACTTATATCACCTATATATAAAGTAGTAAACGAGGAAGGCCCTGCTCACGCAAAAATATTTACAGTCGGTGTCTATGTCGAGGAAAAACTTGCAGGCAGAGGGGTGGGAAAATCAAAACAGGAAGCAGAAGAGCAAGCGGCAAGCGCCGCCCTTGAGAAGCTGCGGGAAAAATGATAGAATAAAATTTATGGCACTGGTTATTCGACTGACAAAAGTAGGTAAAAGGGGAGAGGCAAAATATCGCGTGGTCGTTGCAGAAAAACGAAGCCGCCGGGACGGCAGGCCGGTAGAAAATTTAGGCTGGTACGAAAAGCGGGCAGACAAAGTTAATAAGCACATCAATAAAGACCGGTACGACTATTGGATAACAAAAGGAGCTACTCCTAGCCCACGGGTATCAGAACTGGTATAACTGTATGAAAGACGCACTCCATTCAATTGTATCCCAAATTGTTGACCACCCCAAAGAAATTCGGGTGGAGGAAGAAGATCAGGACGGAATTATTCAGCTTGTTATTTACGTAAAAAAAGAAGACATGGGGAAAGTTATCGGAAAAGAGGGAAAAGTAATCCGGGCGATTCGAAACGTCATGAAGATACCGGCTATGAAGCAAAATAAGAGAATAAATATATCATTAGCCGAAGTAATCTCTTAAGAGAATGAAAATCTCGATTCTGACGCTCTTCCCCGAAATGTTTCAAGGCCCATTTGACCACTCAATAATAAAAATCGCCCGAGAAAAAAAACTATTAGATATTTCGTACATAAATATCCGCGATTTTGGCATAGGCAGACATCGGATTGTTGATGACAAACCATACGGCGGGGGAGCAGGCATGATAATGCGCGTTGATGTGATTGCGAGTGCCCTGGCAAAAATCAAAGAGAAAAAACGAATTATTTTGTTGGATCCGCAAGGAGAAAAATTCACTCAAAAAAAAGCGCAAGAGCTATCTAAGATAGATCACCTTATTCTTGTTTGCGGCCGGTATGAAGGGGTGGATGAGCGCGTCAGAAGTCTTGCTGATGAAGAAATATCAATTGGTGATTATGTATTAACCGGCGGAGAGATTCCGGCCATGGTTATTGTAGATAGTGTAAGCCGGCTTATTCCCGGTGTTATTCAGCAAGAATCAACACTGCATGAATCTTTTTCAACGCCAATGCTAGAGTACCCGCAGTACACTCGCCCGCCTGTTTTTAAAAAAAGTGCAGTTCCGGATATTCTTCTTTCTGGAGACCATCAGAAAATAATTGACTGGAGGAAAAAAGAGGCGTTTGAGAAAACAAAAAAGAAAAGATCAGATTTATTGCTCGGACTTAAACGAGGATAATTGATTAAAAAGGGAAACCGCCTCTTTCGACATCGGCTGCAAATTTTTCGTTTTGTCGATTGGCAGGGGAGAAAAAGGCTGGTAATAAAATACCACTGTGATAGTTGAGGACGCGGCCGCTGACTTAATGTTTGTCACTTCCGCAAGAGGCAGCCTACTGCTCAGCTCCTGCGAAAAACGCTTCGCTGCGGAAACGCCATCGTTGATGGTTAAAGTTATCTCGATAGGAAGCGCCCTAACGACTTTTGCCGGTTCTAAAGAAAGTTCTCCAATCTGCAAAGAAAAATCTCCCAAAGTTACAGAAGCGCTACTTCCTGCCCTGCTTATGACACGAAGTATCCCTCCAAAATCCTTTTCCGGGGGCAAGGCAGATATGGTTTTTTCTAATTTACTATCCAGATCTTTCTCGCTAAGATTTAAAAGGAGAGAAAAATTATTGTTAAGCACGCCAAGGTTTTTTCTAAGGCGGTCTTCTTCCCCTCTTAAATTAAAATAGGTCTGTATTTGAGGCACCACTGCGAAAACAAAAAGAAAAATTGTGACCAAAATAAGCATTAAGGGAACAAAATACATTCTGTTTTTATAATAAAGAATGCGCAGCGTGTTTTGATCGAATGTCTCTTTTAAGAAAAGTAATTTATAACTTTTGTTCATGGAAAATCACCGGAAAATGATAAGATGTAAAAGCCGCGGTTTTTATCCATGGAAAGTCCTTCCATTGTCACCTTGGCAATCTTTTTATTTTCAGTCAATAATACTGCTCTGTTAAGTAAGGTGTCTAAAGACATTAGCGAAGACGATCTGACAATCATAGAAAAATTTTTCCGGTCTATCTGTAAAGAATCAACTCTGACTCCTTCCGGCACCAGCTCGCTGATATTTTTTACCATATTATCTAAAACCGACCGTTTTTCTAAAATAGTCAAAATGTCGCGGGTCCTGCCTTCGATAAGAAGCAATTTTACTGCGCTCTTTTGATGTGCCGTCATCTTTGATATCACAGCTTTTTCTTCTTCTCTTAAAGAAATCGCCGGAGATTTTGTGTTTAAGAAAAAAAACAGCATTGAACAAACAACCACCGCCGCAAGAGAGATAATAGACCCTCTTTGCAAAAAACGAAGCAGCTTTTCCTGTCTAAGTCTGTTGGCTTTACCTCCCTTTAGTAAATTAATATCATTACTCATATTCCCGCATGCCAAGGCCAAACGCAATGGTAAAATCCGCTGCCTTATCAATAATTTGTTTAGGTAACAAAGAGGAATCTATGCCAAGCTGACTAATGGGATTGGCGGTGACAGTTTCGATGCCGCAATTCTGCGCAAAAAATATATCAATACCGGGCAGATGCGCGTTTCCGCCAGAAAGCAAAATTTGCTGAATAACAGAGTCTTTTCCGTACTTCTGCGCGTAAAACGCCAGCGCCTTTTTAATCTCGGTAATAATCGACATCAGAATCGGTTCTGTTGCCTTACCGATTTTTTCTCCTACTCCATGTTTTGAAACTCCATAGGCATTTTTATACTCCTCGGCTTGTGCCACGCTAACCCCAAAATCGCTCGCGATTGAGCGCACCAGGGCAACACCTCCTGTCGCAACAGAATAGGAAAAAACGATTCCGCCGCTTTTTATGATGGCAAACGAGGTGCTTAAGTCTCCTATGTGCACGACAATACTGTCTGGATTATGTTCTCCCTGAATTATAGGTCGTATTGTGGAAAGAATCTCCGTTTCAACCACATTGATGGTCAAACCGGCAAGGGCTAGAATTTTTTGATATTTATTAAGAAGCATAGTCGGCGCGCCGACTAAAAGCACCTGCATCTTTTTACCCTCATTAGAATTTGCCGGTTTATCAAGCACTGTCCAGTCGAGCGTGACGCTGCCAAGAGGCAGGGGAATGTATTGCTCGGCTTCCCAGTAAATAGCAGAAGCTAGCTCTTGGTCCGAAAGCAACGGTATTTCAATAACCCTCGTATACACCTGGCTGTCGGGAAGAGCAATGTTAACATAGGGTGTAGTGATTTTTCCCTGCATTAGCATCTGTTTTATGCTTTGGGCCATTGTTTCCTGGTCAAATGGCGACTCGGAAAGCATTCCTTTAAGAGGAGTGGGAGCTTGCACAATAGCAGATATAGAAAACCTCCCTTTTTCCCCGGAAAGCCAGACTGCTTTCATGGTTACCGCGCCAATCTCTAGTCCAAACGGACGTGTATTCATGGTTGTGATGAAAAAATAATATACTGAAAAAGTTCGGCCGGCAATTTTGGATGCCCTTGAAAATAGGTAATTTTACGGACTGTTTCTAAGGAACTGCCCGTTGATTCAATCTGCTTTCCCTGCGCTGGCAAGGGTGTGCAATTTTGGCCGCCGGGATTACATGTAGTCACCCCTATTGGGGTACTGCCATAAAGAGGGACAACACGAACAATGTAGAGCTCGTTATTATTAGGAATGTTGGGACTACGAAGAATGTATGGCGTTTTGTAATGAAATGTTTTTTCTGCCACAGAAAAATTTCCGCTATCATTTGGTGAAAGAGAAGAAAAATTGTTATTAGAAGGCCGCGAACATGGATCAAATGCAAACCTCTTTGTTGAAGCTGATGCTTTTGTTGTTCCATAAAGAACAATCACTTCAATTGCCGCCGCATTACCCTCAGGCGGACATGCATCTTGAGAAAATCCCCAATAAATGGTAAAAAATTGTAACTCCGAACCCGTGGTTTTTTTGGGATTTGTGTAATTTGGGTAATCCGAAAGCCAGATGTCCGCTCCGTCATCCTTGGAAATTGGATTACCGCCATTTAGCACGAATTCAGAGCCGCCAACAGAAACAGATTTTACTTGTAAAATATTTGCATTATTTCCTAAGCTTCTATTAGAGATAATCTCTCCTGTTTGGCTTGATTTTATAGCCTCCTCAACTCCTGCTTCCGCTGCCGAAAAGGCCCTTTGGGAGTTTTCTTCTTCTGTAGTTGTCCGAAGGTTGGTAATCGACCTGGACGCCACAGACAAACCAATGGTTAATACAACCACCATAACCAAAACGACAATAAGAAGGGTCTGCCCCTTTTCATTTTTCATTTCTAATCTTGTTATAGCGTAGCAACTTAGCAGAGTTCTGTCAACGTGGTGCGTTTCGCAAAGTTACCGATGTCTCAAATGGAATGATGGCTGTTTTTTCGGGAAGAAGCGTGCTTCCCTGCTGTTGATACTGGCTAAGGGTAAAATTAATTTTAATAGTTGGAGGACTTAACGCCCCATCCTGCGAACAGATAAAATAACAAGAATCCCCTACTACCGAAACCGCGCTTTCGTCAATAAGATTAGAAAGATTATTGCACGAAAAAATAACTTGGTCGTCTTGCGGGGTTATAATCTTTACAAATCCCCCAGACGATTCTTCCAAACAATCTGTAGTGTAATTAGTACCATCATCACTGACACCCTCAAATCTTTTCGCGTTTCGGATTGTTTTAACCATTTGCGAAATTGCAAAATTGCCATTTTGTCTAACCACAGTAATGGTATTTGTTTTATTTGTCCCCCGAAGCGATGTAAAAAGAATCACTCCAATAATTGTTCCCACAGTCAGAAGCAAAATCATTACCACCAGAAGCTCAATTAAGGTAAATCCTTTTTTCATGGTATTGGAACTGCATTTATATCCGGCAGACACGAAACAAGTTCTGCCTTATGACAATCATTACTGCTAGTACATTTGCTATCCGACCACGACACCAAAGCTGTCACCTTTTTTGTATCCAGACATTTAGAACTGTTTTCTTCTATTGTTATTTCTCGGGTAAAAATGCCATCAATATTACGACCGCAGCCTGTTCCTTTTAATCGAAGATCACTACTATTTTTGCTATTTTTATCCAGACAATAATCACCCGGCGAAAGCGCGGCAAATCGCCTAACAGTCTCCATGCCTTCTTGGGCATACTGCGTTGCCAAGTTTTGATTTTTGCTAAATTGCGCGTTAGAAAGCGCTGATAAAACAGCAATCGATATTGCTGTTACAAGCACTACTGCTACTCCAAACGCTGCCAAAATTTCAATCAGCGTCTGCCCTTTTGATTCTCTCATACTGCTAATCACTAATCCGTATTAGACCCGAGGAGCTAACCGTTATTCTTTTTGTCTTACTATATCCATTTATCTTTATGTTTCCCAAAACACTAGCTTCACCAGTAAGCACGCTAAACTTAATTGAAGTGCTGGAATTTGCATCAAAACTAATATTTTGAGGCAACTTTTTGTTTTGATTACCAATTTCCTTTGTACATGATCCTTCAAATACTGCTTCCAGCCGGTATACGCCTTGCGTAATTGGCAGTGGAATAACTACCTGGTATCCTGCAAATCGGCTTGTGCCGCATAAATGATTTTCTGGAATAACTTGGGATTGCGCCCGAGATTTTGCTACCTGCAGCATGGTAACCACATCTTGCGTGGCAGCATTAAGAGCTTGTGTTCGGCTGTAGCTAACAAACGCCGCAATGCCAATAACCGACAAAACCGCGGTGACTGCTATAACAATAATAAGCTCAATTAAGGTAAATCCTTTTTCATTTCTCATTTTTCACGGGTTTATGAGGGAAAAAGACCAATTTGTTGACCCGCCGGTGCAATACTGCACATTGTTGGAAGTTTCCTTCTGCGCATCATTAACGTTTTCAAGACAGGCAAAAAGACTGTAGGTTAATCCATCAGCGCTCGAAACATATGTGTACACATATTGACCACTGCCTATAGGATCTGTTGGCACTTTTGGCATGTAAATACTTGTGCAGCCTGGCGCATTTCCAAAGGATGTATTGTTATTACAATTTAGTATTGAGGTGGTGGGATAATTACCTAAATCTGCCCGGTACATTTCAAGCGCTGCCTGGATTTGGCGCAAATCTGATTTCCTTTGCCCGTCCCGCGCCCGCTGCCGAATACCCACAAAATTTGCCAAAAGCAGAGCTGACAAAATACCAATAATAACAATCACTACCAGTAGCTCAATTAAGGTAAATCCTTTTTTCATGGGCTTACGTTTCTGCTCGACACTCCATAATTACAAATATCTGCTGCAGCACCGCAGGTAATGCCAGGTGGCACACCAAAACAGGCGCTGCCGCCGGGACGGCAGGCCATTGGATCACTTCCTCCTCTTTCTAGACTAGCATAGAGTTTATATGATTGTCCATTCCCGCCCTCCACATAAAGATATCTTTTTATGGACTTTGGATCTTTGGGTAAGATAGCCATATACGGCAGCCAATCCTCACCCCAGTCGATAATCTGATGATCTGCCTTAAAACCCTTTATTCTATACGGCTTTTCTTTGTCTAAACCGGTGCTTAACGGATAGCTGCCATTATCTTTATAATATTGCTCAAGCGCCTGCTGCACCTTTGCCAGATCACTTTTCCTCTTCGCGTCATTTGCGCTTTGCAATTGTCCCAAAGGATCAAAAACCCAAAACACACCAAAAGCTAAAATGGCAATAACCGAAATGACAATAAGCAGTTCAAATTTCATCTTGTTATGGTGCGTTGGGTGATGAAACTACATAATTACATGGACTCGTAGGACAATTAACTTCCAAATTCGTGCCGCCCAATTCAAGCCTTACATATAATGTATACCAGCTCCCATCAGCTGCTGCTTGATACACATACCTTTGAGCGGGGAAAAGAGTATCCTGTGGTACCTTTGCCATATACACAACATCTGCTTCCTTCCACTCTGCGCCAAATGGAATCAACTCCGGGTACCTGCCTTTGTCGCTGTAATAAAATTCCAAAGGCCGTTGAATCTGCGCCAAATCAGTTTTTCGCTGTGTGTCCCGGCCTTTTCTTATCTGCCCCAAAGGATCAATTATCACCAAAAGCACACTGCCCAACACTCCAATAAGCGCAATTACCACCAAAAGCTCAATTAAGGTAAACCCTCTCACCAAGTAATCGTATCAACAAAAGAATCTTGCTGTCAAATTTTTGACTTTCCCTAGGTGGCGTATCTGTTCCACCTCTAAGGTGGAAATCAGAGTTAGTTGGATATACAACACACAGCACCATCAGCAGTAGATGATGTAACACTATAGTTTCCCCTATAATAACCAAGATTCTGTCCGCAAGCCGCACTATAACTTTGTTCACGATAATCTGTTACAAAAGCGTAAGCTGTAGGCAAACTACTAATGACATACGAGGTTTTTCCATCTGCGCAAAAATTGACAGAGTCAAAATTAGAATACGTATTAAGCCACATAGTAGCATTACTACCAGTACGTTCCCCATCATTTTCCAAGAATTCTTGAAACGAACAAAAATGACTGCCGTTAGCGCAAAGATTCCCGGCCTGACTAAATGTTACCCGACTACCTATAGTACTACACCCAACCATAGAAGTAGAATATCTTAAACCATCTACTCCATTGGCACAACGGGCCACTGCAGGCGTGGCTGTTGCTGTTGGAGATACAGGAGTAGATGTAGCTGTTGGTGCGCCTGGTTCGATATATGCTCTAACTGTTAGGTTAGGAGAAACCACACTGTAATTATATGACGCATTTGGGCAATTTATGTTGGCGATAATCTGGTTATCCGAGCATCGCTCAAGCTTGGCATACAACCTGTACCCGCCTGCTTCTGTCTGATAAACATATGACAAACCTTGTGGGTCTTGGGGAACTTTTGCCATATACTGGGAAGCCATAGTTTCGATTGATTCTGGGTATGTGCCTTTGTCCAGGTAGTAAACTTCCAGCGCTTTTTGAATTTGCGATAAATCCTGCTTTCTTTGCGCGTCACGAGTCTTTTTAAGTTGTTCTGCGGGATTCACCACTGTAAAAAGCACACTGCTTAACACTCCAATCAATGCAATCACCACCAAAAGCTCAATTAAGGTAAATCCTAAATTTTTCATTGTTCAAAACAATACAATCGAGCTCTCTGAGAGCACGAATAGACGCATCCTGTTGTCCAGTATTGCGTTGAAGCATTAATACCCTCTACTGCACTTGCATCAGAAATAGATAATGTCCACCCAAAACAATTTTGTTGACTCCCATTGTAGCTACCGTTTGGATTTGTTCCTGTGAAAACAACACTAACATTGCTTTCAGATCCAGATGCACAACTTCCTGGACTACCTGGGGCTAACGTACCGTTTTCGGTAATGCTTATTGCTGCGCTTAGATTGTCTCCATTGGTCAAATCAGTCCAGTTAGTTGCTATTGTTTGGCCATCCAGCCGTATGTAAGGGACAGTGTGGTGCGCAAAACGGGATGATACAGGGGAGCCATTTGTGCTTATCCACGCTTTCCACGTACCGCCAAGCGATACTGCGTCTGCCCTCTCTTGACATTTACTATCAGCGCCGGTAATCCCTCCGAGGTCACCAAAATAGGTAGTACTCGTGACAAAGACACGTTTAGGAGGTTTGGGTGTAGGGGTTGGGGTAGGGGTTATAGTAGGCGTGGGGGTTATAGTTGCGGTTGGCGCCGGGGTGCTGGTTGGGCCTGGAGTGGAAGTAGGAGTTGAGGTAGGCGGAATAACCGGCGCTTCGCAGGAATCGCTAAGACAAAATAAAGCAAGAGATGCGCAATCAACTTTTCCAGATATATTACAGCTCCACTGCGTCTTAAACCCCCCCGGCAAACAATCATCTGTTAAGGGGCAGGCAGAAACAGTGTTGGTTGGTGAGCGCGAGAGTTTGGCAAATAACACATTCCATTGGGGATTATTCCAATCAACAGCATATTTATAATCTAGTCCCGTGCTTGGGTCTTTAGGACGTTGTTTAATGTAAGAAGATGATAACTGATCAAGTTGGGTAGGATAATTGCTGTTATCGCTATAATATGCATCCAAGGCAGTTTTTAGTTGAGTCAGATCCTGCTGTCTCTGAACGTCTCTGGCTTTATTGATTTGTCCGATTGGGTCTACCACAGTAATTAAAACCGAAGACAAAACTCCAATTACGGCAATTACGACTAAAAGCTCAACCAAGGTAAAACCGTTTCTATCAAACGTTCGCCCCAAAAAAGCGCGACAATCGTGCCAAAAACCAGAAATGGGCCAAAAGGAATTGTGGACCCTTTTAGTTTTTTCTTTCCCCATAAAACCAGTATGAGCGAGACAACAGCCCCTGTCAAGAAAGCTATGTACAAACCAACTAAAATATGGGGAAACCCTAAAATAAGTCCCATTAAAATTACATACTTAACATCCCCAAACCCCATGCCTTTCCCGCGCGTTACTGCCCACAAACAGAAAAAGAATAAAAAAGAACCAATAGCTGATATTAAATAATTGAAAATTGAAAATTGAAAATTGAAAATTACCGTAGCAATGATTGCAGGAAAGAGTATCTTATCCGGAATAATGCCATACTTTAAGTCGGTAAAAAAAATTACAATCAAACTGGAAATAAGAAATAAGTAATAAACAATAAGAAACTGCTTAAAAAAAACAAATGACAATACAAAAAGCAATCCTGTGGTTATCTCAACAAGTGGATAGTAATACGAAAGGGGAGTATGGCAGTATCGGCATTTGCCCTTTAAATACACAAATGACAAAACAGGAACTAAATCACTAAAAGAAAGTTTGTGTTTACACAACTCACAATACGACCTGCCCCTAAAGATCTGTTCATCTCTTGGCAGACGGTCGATAAGCACATTTAGAAAACTTCCAATAAAAAGACCAAAGACAAAAAGAAAAATAACATCTATCATACTATGTTTTTTCTCGTAAACTGCAGGAATTTTCTAAAAATCCTCTGAAGCGTATCTTTTTGTTGCAGCGGAAACGGCGGTGTACTTACATGTTCGTATGTTTTACTATGAAAATGTATCGGAAATGTTTCAACTTTCTTCCAATTTTTATCAGGCGTATTATCAAGACGAAAAATACTGGCATCGACATGTCTTCTTTCCCAATGTATTGAAAACCGTTGTGCTTGAAGTTTTGTTGTAAAGAAAAAATCAATAAAAGAAGTATCTTTTAGGTATATACGCAATTTATTGCTAAGATCCTGCGTCGAAAGCACTATATCCGAAAACTCAATTTCGGCAATTCGAGCAAATGCTGCAAATTTTTCCATACCTCGCTTTTTTTGATATGTAATTTTGCCAGTTCTTGTTCAATTTTTTCTTTTTCCTCAAGTAAATAATCCAGGGTAAAAACATCATCTCCGACGATTTTTTCGGTAAGTGTGCCCTTTTTTATCTTCTTATCAAGTTCTTCAACAGATTTTACACCGTATTTTGCAGAAAGCTGAAAGATTTCGCTCTCGATAAGACGTATTTTCTCTATTAGAAGAATAGCCTTTGCTTTCTTGTCATTCACAATACAATAATTGTAGCACGAATTTTTACAAATAACAATTCCTTATGATTTATTGTATCAAAAATCCTGGAGAAAAGAGGATTTTATGGGCCAACAAAAGTTTGAGTATCAACCTCTGGTTCTGCAGTCACAGCGGCAGTGCAAACGACTCCTGCCCGACCATCAACACTTGAGTAAACATACCACGCTATCGGTAGTGCCTCCGTGGGACAAAGGTTTTTTACAGATTTTGATTCCGGTGTTGCGTATACTGCAAAACTTGTTGCCGTGGCATCGGTACTATAGCAAAAATCATTTTGTAGACTTTTACCTGCTGTTGTGAGACTACACCCAGCTATAGCTATACTTCTTGTTGGTAATGTTTTTATTTCCCCTGCGTTTTTTAAATCAGTGAGAAATGTTATATTCCCTATTGCGGGATTTAGATATAGTCCGTTACGACTTGTGCCGTACGCTGTCATTGCTCTTCCAATCTCCGCAATTGCCGATTTCATACCTGTATCTCTTCCTCGAGCTAATTGTTCTACTGGATCGATTGCGACTAAAACCGTAGCAGCTAAAACACCCAAAACCGCAATGACAACTAGCAGTTCAATAAGAGTAAACCCTTTAGAAGATAAAAAATGTTTTTTCATTAATAATGTATAACTAACTATAGACAAATTGTTTTTATCTTGTCAAGATATCAAACCATATCAAAAATTACTTAATGGCCGAGGTCAGATTGTAAATTGGCGTAATAATGGAAACAATCAAAAACGCCACCCCCAAACCCAGCACCACTATAATAAACGGCTCCATGGCGGTAGTTAATGTTTTCGTGGTTTCGTCAACTTCGCGTTCGAAGTACTCGGATACCCGAAGCAGCGACTCGTCAAGCTTGCCTGTTTCTTCTCCTATTTTTGCCATTTGCACTAAGATGGGAGGAAAAATTGCGTATCCCGAGAAAGCATCGCCAATACTAACCCCCTTTTCAATCTGCTTGGCAATGCTCAAGACTGCATTTTTATAGAGCACGTTACCAGCCACATCGGCTACCTGGTTAAGCGATTCAACAACTAAGGTTCCCGATGCAATCAGCAAACCAAAGGTTCTGGCAAACTCGGCCAGGATAGTTTCTTTGATGAGGTTGCCAAAAACAGGCAACCTAAGCAGTAAATCATCAATGATCAGTCTGCCGCTTTCAGTCTTATGCCAACGGCGTAAAAGAAAAATCAACAGAAACAATAATCCAAAAACAACCGGCCAAAATTTTATAAAGGCATTTGACATCAAAATCACAATTCTGGTGGGCAGGGGAAGCTCTACATTCAACGACTCATATACAACAGACAATTGCGGAATAACAAAAACCATCATAATAATTACCACCACCACCATGCCAAAAATAACTATGGCCGGGTAGAAGAGAGCCGACTTAATAAGACTTCGAATTTTTTGCTGTTTTTCTAAATTTTCAGCTAAGCGAAGAAGAATTTTATCCAAAATACCGGCTTGCTCTGCGGATCTAATAAGCGAAATATAAATAGCGGAAAACGCGTACGGATACTTGGCGATGCTTTCGGAAAACGACTTGCCTCCTTCGATATCGGTAATAGTAAGGCTAACAATCTCGTTCATCGCTGGTTTTTTAATTTGTTCTTTCAAAACCCGCAAGCTCTCCATCAGGGTTAAACCCGAAGCAAGCATCGAGGAAAGCTGGCGGGTAAAAAACACAATATCCGAACTTCCTACTTTCCCCAAAAATGGAATTTGCTGCAGAGAATTTCCTATTTTTTGTTTGGTAATACGAATAGGAACGAATTCATGGGAACGCAGGTATACTGCGACATCACTTGCGTCTTTGGCCTCTGTTGTTCCTTGAACAATTCTGCCGTCTTTTGCTATTGCCCGGTAATTAAACTTCATAGATCACGCCACAAGGCGCAGCAGTTCTTCCTGGTGCATGGCGTAGCTTTTGGCTACCTCAAGGGTGATAGCTCCCGACAAAACAAGCTGGGATAACGATGCCTCAAGCGGTATCATACCAGCCTCTTGAGAAGTTTGAATAACCGAATCAATAAGGTGAGTTTTACCCTCTCTAATATTGCTGGCCACAGCCGGCGTACCAATAAGCACTTCGGCTGCAACAACTCTTCCGCCGCCAAGTCGTGGTATAAGACGCTGCGATATAATACCTTTAAGTGTGGATGAAAGCTGTATTCTTACCTGAGGTTGCTGGTGAGCAGGAAATGAATCGACAATGCGATCAATGCTTTGAGCGGCAGAATTGGTATGAAGAGTGGAGAAAACAAGATGACCTGTCTCGGCAATGGTAATTGCTGCTGCCATGGTCTCTGGGTCGCGCATCTCACCCACAAACACTACATCCGGATCTTCCCGTAAAGCACTGCGAAGCGCCATTGCCCATGAATGAGTGTCCATGCCCATCTCCCGCTGTGAAATGATACTTTTTCCTTTTGGATAAACAAACTCTATGGGATCTTCAATGGTTAAAATATGAGCAGCCTTTTGCATATTTATTTCATTGATGATAGATGCGATGGTTGTGGACTTCCCATGTCCTGTGGGGCCACAGACTATAATAAATCCCTGTTTCATCTTGACAAAATTATGGAGCACTTTTGGTAGGTTTAGCTCCTCCACTGTCTTTATTACCGGCGGAAGAAACCTAAACGCCGCACAAAGCATTCCCCGCTGATAGTACGCGTTGCCACGGAATCGCCCAATCTCTCCTCCGGCAGTGGTCGTTCCAAACCCAAAAGAGAAATCAAGCTCTTTATTTGCCAGCAATAGTTCTTTCTGCTCCGGAGTAAGCAGCCGGTACACCAAAGCCTCCACGTCGTCTCGGGTAAGCATGGGAAACGATGGCAAGGGCATAAGTTCTCCATCAACCCGAACCATTGGCGGCAGTCCCGGTATCAGGTGTAAATCCGAGGCGTTGTTTTGAATAATAAGTGATAAAATTTTCTGCAAATCCATACCTTATTCTTGTGCTACTCTAAGTACTTCCTCGATCGTTGTTACTCCCTGCAGTGCTTTTAGGTATCCATCTTGTTTCATGGTAATCATCCCATCTGAAACTGCCTGCTGTTCAACTGTGCCGGCATCTGCCCGTTCCAAAATAAGACGAGCTACTTTGTCATTAATTAAAAGCACCTCATAAATACCAATGCGACCCCTGTATCCGCTGGCTGCGCACTGATCACAACCTCTGCCTTTGGACAACTTTATTTCCTCGATATCTTTTGACAAAATATTGCCTAAGGCGTTTTTTATTTCCGAAACAACCTCCGGCGCAGGAGTGTATGTTTCCTTGCAGTCAGGGCAGATCTTTCGGGCTATTCGCTGACCAACAACCGCGGTCATGGTTGAAGCAAGTAAAAACGATTCTGCGCCTAAATCCAACAGCCTGGGAATTGCCGAAGACGCGTTTGATGTATGAAGGGTGGAGAAAACCAGATGCCCGGTAAGCGCTGCCTGAATGGCCAGATCCGTTGTTTCGTTATCCCGTATTTCACCAACCAAGATAATATTTGGGTCCTGGCGCAAAAACGCCCGAAGGCCTGTGGCAAAAGTAAGCCCAACTGCAGGATTTATTTGTACCTGGTTAACTCCGGGAATTTCGTATTCCACCGGATCCTCCAGCGACATAATGTTAACCTTTGGCGTATTTAACTTTGATAAAACCGAGTAAAGTGTTGTGGTTTTTCCACTACCTGTTGGACCACAAACAATAATAATACCATGAGGACGCAAAATTGCCGTCTCCAAGTTTTTCAGCGATGTGCCGCCTAAGCCCAATTCTGCAAGCGCCGGCACGCCTCCAGATTTACGTAAAAGCCGCATGACAATTTTTTCCCCTTTAGAAGCAGGAAGCACAGAAATACGCAGATCCACCTCGTTGTTGTCAACCTTAAAATTGAAACGGCCATCCTGGGGGATTCTATGTTCGTCAATCTTCATCTCGGAGAGAATTTTAATTCTAGACGTCAGCGCTTCCTGCACGCCTTTTGGCAAACTTAGCTTATCGTACAAAATACCATCAATTCTGTACCTGACCCTGACCCGATCTGCTTGCGGCTCTATGTGCACATCGGAGGCGCGACTACTCATGGCATAGTCAAGAATGGTTGAAACAATTTTGGCAATCGGCGCTTCCTTAATAAGCTGCGATATTTGTTTGCTATCAACGGTTCTGGTCTTCTCAAATTCTTCTGTTTCTTCTAATGCCTGGCCAACCTCGCCAACTAATTCTTGTCTATATTGTTCTTTTAGAGCTTTTTGAATATCAGTACTTGTCGAAGCATACGATTTGACAAAAAGCCCTGTTTTTTGCTGCACAAATGATATTGCCTCCAAATCTGCCGGGTTATTCATAGCAACTGACAATGTTTTTGTCTGATCGTCATACGCAAAGGGAATAAGGGTAAAACGCTCTGCCACAGACTGCGGAACAAAACTTAACGCTTGGGGAGAAAATGACACACTGCTTAGGGAAATAAACTCAACACCAAGTAACTTTGCCTTGGCCTGTGTTAATTGTATTTCTGATATCACACCTTCGTTTTTTAGAATATCTTCAATAGCTACTCCCTCTGAAGCGCTTTTTACTTTGATGTCCTCGTATTGCTCTTTGGTAATAGCTGCATCCGCCAGCAGCACATCGGCAACATTTTTTGCTTCTTGAGAAGCTTGTGTAGTTTGTTGTAAAACAGTATCGGGCATTACTTTTATAGTACGGAAAATCATGCTATCATGTCAAGAATGGAAAGCTTTCTTATCGCTTCGAAAAACAAAAAACAACGCGAGGATTATTCTTTGACAGTCTGCCAGGAGTGGAGGATAGATCCCCTTGATATAAACGTTTCCGAACTCACTGGTATTGCGCAGGTGAGAGATTTGCAAAAAACACTTTTCTTTGCACCGTTACGCGGGAAAACAAAAGCAATTGTTATTAAAAACGCAGAAAAATTAACCGTCGAAGCACAAAATGCGCTGCTTAAGGTTTTGGAAGAACCGCCAAGCAGTACTATTATAATACTCACTGCCGAAAATAAAGAATTTCTTTTACAAACCATCCTCTCCCGCTGCAAGATAATTGAATTACAAAATGGTTCATCATTAATGGCTAATCATCAATCATTAGTCTTTGGCGGGGTAGGGGATCGTCTAAAACTTGCCGAAAGTTTGGCCAAAAATAAAGAGGATGCAATTGTATGGCTCGAGAACGCAATTCTATCCTTGCGCCAAGAACTAATAAACGGAAAACAACGAAGTCACACCATTAGGTCTTTCCAAGAAACATATATTATTCTCAAAACCACCAACGCCAACCCAAGATTAACGTTGGAAAACCTCTTTCTCAACCTTTAATCATTATGATATAATCCACCTCAATTGCTATCTGTCCTATTTTTATGACTGAAAAATTACGCGAGTCAGAGCAATCTTCTCAGAGAAACGGTATTAGGTTTGATCTTCCATCGGCGCAAATAATATATTCATTGAATTCTCTTTTGGAGTATAATCCAGATGAGTTTTTAAGACAAGTCTCTCTAGCCTCTGCCGATCTTCCCAACGACTACCCAATAAGCGCGCTTGCCTGCAGTTTTGTTGCTCGCTCTTATAGCTTTCCTCAAGAAACAGAAGTACAAGACACTACTCACTACGAACTCGCCATAGATCTTGTTTTACGACAACCCCAAAAAATAACCGAAACTACAGCTGAAACTATAGCAACACTACTACAAAATAAGGGAGGTATCTACAGAACATTGCCAAATGGCAGACAACAAGTTCGTCTTCCTATATTAAACAGCCAGAGTGTATTTTTTGGGGAACCAGTCAACGATGGACCTTTTGTCGTTTTGGACCTAGGACACAACGATCCCAAACGGGGGTTGGCATTTTTGAAAACCCTACCTGCCTCTGCTGAAGGTCCTGTTGAAAAGCGTATTGCAGAATTAGAGGAAATCGAACGAAACGGCGAATTATCACCGTTAATTCGCCTAAGGCTTACAAGCAACGATATCTATGATGACTATATTGATAGAAACGATCACAGACCAATTCAAGGACTTCTAGGAACTGTAAAAGTAGATTCAAGCACATTTACAGCATTTTTAAAAACATCGGAGATTGTTATAAAAGCTGTATGCAGCGCGCTTGATGGTGAAAAGAAAAGAACACCAGTTACAATTCCTCTTATATATTCAAAAAATAGAGTATACCCAACTTCACCAGAACAAAAAAGACTAATGATTTTAAAAGAAAAAATGTCTGGCCTCACACCTAAACAAATATCTTTATTTTTAGAGTTCCTTGAACTTCATACACGCATTGAGCAGCTTACAAATGATGGTCTAAGTCCCGAACTTCCAAGAGTAAAAGATCTTTTTGATAAAGAAAAAAAAGCTTGTCTGGAGGCTGGCATACCACCTGACCGCCTCACTCTTCCACCTTAGAGGTGGAACAGATACGCCACCTTGGGAACTGTCAAACTTTTACCTTTTCTGCTATCATAGCATCTATGAAACAAATTCTTGTCACCGGTTCTTTGGCATTTGATTACATTATGGATTTTCCTGGTGTATTTTCCGACCATATCATGCCGGACAAAATTCACCAAATTAACCTGTCTTTTTCAGTCAACACCCTAAAAAAACACCGGGGAGGCACTGCTGGCAATATTGCGTATAGTTTATCTTTGTTTCAACAACCTGTTGCCATTTTAAGCGTTGCCGGAAAAGACTTTAAAGAATACGCCAGGATTTTAGAAAACTCTCATATTACAACCTCTTATATTAAAATCATAAAAGAAGAATCAACAGCCTCGGCCTTTATTATGACTGACAAAAACGACAATCAAATATCCGGTTTTTACCCTGGTGCTCTTAAAAATGCCAGTACATTGTCGATAAAAAGAGTAGACACAAAACCTCATTTTGTTATTATTTCACCAGACAATCCAGAGGCCATGACTTCTTTTTCCAAAGAATGTCAAGACCTTTCTCTTCCGTATCTTTTCGATCCAGGTATGCAGCTGCCCCGGTTAACAGACAAACAACTAGAAATTGGTGCAAGAGGCGCAACAATAGTTATTGGCAACGACTACGAAATGTCATTATTAAAATCTAGATTAAAAATTGACGTAAAAATAATAATTACCACCCTTGGACCAAAAGGGTCTCTCATTCAAACAAATGATCAAACGCTAACTATTCCCCCTGCCAAACCACAAGAGGTGTTAGATCCAACCGGAGCAGGCGATGCATACAGGGCAGGCTTTATGGCAGGATATATTAGAAATTTTAATCTAAAAATATGCGGGCAAATGGGATCGGTTGCTGCTGCCTATGCCATCGAAAAATACGGCACACAAGAACATACCTTTACTCTTGAAGAATTCAAAAAAAGGTATAGCGAAACATTTAACGAAGTGTTAGAATTGGAAAAATGAAAGAAGGAAAATCAAAGATTGAGTGGGCGGGGCAGCAAATGCCGGTATTAAGGCTTATTAAGGAAAGATTTGCAAAAGAAAAGCCTCTCAAAAACCTTACCATTGGCGCCTGTTTACACGTCACGTCAGAAACCGCCAATTTAGTTTTAGCTTTACAAGCAGGCGGAGCAAATGTTGCTCTTTGCGCATCCAATCCTCTTTCAACCCAGGACAGCGTAGCAGCATCTTTAGCCAAAGATTACGACATACCAACCTTTGCCATTAAAGGCGAAGATAACAAAACATACTACAAACATCTAAACACTGTTTTAGATTTCAAGCCGCAAATCACTATGGACGATGGCGCAGATTTAGTGTCGCTTTTACACAAAGAAAGAAAAGACCAAATCAAAGACATTTTGGGGTCCAGCGAAGAAACAACAACAGGGGTAATCAGACTTAAAGCCATGGAAAAAGACAAAGCTCTAAAAATCCCTGTTATTGCAGTAAATGACAGTGACACCAAACACTTGTTTGATAACCGCTATGGCACAGGACAATCATCAATTGACGGCATAATCAGGGCAACAAATGTGTTACTTGCTGGTAAAACATTTGTGGTTGCAGGGTATGGTTGGTGCGCTAGGGGAGTAGCCCAAAGAGCAAAAGGCATGGGTGCGCATGTTGTAGTAACAGAAGTAGATCCTATTAAGGCGCTTGAAGCGGTTATGGATGGGTTTATGGTCATGCAAATTGCCAAGGCTGTCAGAATTGCTGATATTTTAATTACTGCCACAGGAGACAAGCATGTAGTTAATGCCAAACTTTTTGAACAAATGAAAGACGGCATAATTCTTTGCAACACCGGCCATTTTGATGTGGAAATTGATGTGGCTCATTTAGAAAAGGTCAAAAAATCCAAACGAACACTACGGCCGAGTCTTGAAGAATACGTGTTGAACAACGGTAAAAAAATCTATCTGTTGGCAGAGGGAAGGCTGGTTAATTTAGGCGCAGCCGAGGGGCACCCGGCAGAAGTTATGGATATGAGCTTTGCCAACCAAGCCTTGGCAGCAGAGTGGTTTGTCAAAAACAAAGGCAAGCTTAAAAACAAAGTCTATGTCTTGCCAAAAAAGATGGATCGGGAAATTGCTCGGCTAAAACTAAAGGCCATGGGTGTAAGTTTTGATAGATTGACAGGTGAGCAGAAAAGATACCTTTCCTCTTGGCACGAAGGAACATAAACAGTGCCCTTTTCGCGTTAAACGCATTAAAAAGGTAAAACCACCTCTCTGTACCACATCGCGAAGCTATTCCGATCCCGTATCGGAAACGTATTGACGATCCGGTACATACGTGCTTAACTATAAATATATGGCAAGGCGGAAAACAATTCTTGCAACAAACGAAATATACCATGTATATAACAGGGGTGTCGAAAAAAGACAAATATTCTTAAATAAGCGAGACTATGGAAGATTTCTTGAACTAATACAGTACTATCGATTTTTAGACTGCCCTGTTAAATTTTCCTCTTTTACTCGTCTGGGAACAGAGGATAAAGCATATATTTTTAAAAACCTCCAAATGACATCAAAATATCTTGTAGAAATACATGCCTTTTGCTTAATGCCTAATCACATACATCTTTTATTAAAGCAGCTCGAAGATAAAGGTATCTCTAAATTTATGGCCAAAATAACAAACGGTTTTAGTCATTACTTCAACACAAGACACGAAAGAGTAGGACATTTATTTCAAGGAAATTTTGGTGCGGTTCGGATAGAAAGCGACGAACAACATATCCACGTCAGTCGATATATCCATTTAAACCCTGTATCCTCATATCTAACCGAAATAGCCAATCTCGAAAAATACGAATACTCGTCTTATCCAGAATATTTAGGTAAAAAGGGTGGTTTCTGCAATACGACTCCAATTCAATCTCGCTTCAAAAACCAAGAAGAATATAGAAAATTTGTTCACGATCAAGCAGACTACGCAAGGAAACTTGAAGACATAAAACATCTAGCCTTAGAATAAAGGCTCTGTACCGTTTCGTCCTAGCTAAACCGATCCCATATCGGTATATCTATACCGACCTAGTTTGATACCCTAGAAATTTTCTTATAGATTTGCTAAGATAGTTTATACAAACCTTATGGCAGATAGTAAAAAACAAACTAAATCCTCTAAATCTTCAGATTATACAGCATCGCATATCCAAGTCCTCGAAGGATTAGAACCTGTCCGAAAACGGCCTGGGATGTACATTGGCTCAACTGATACCATAGGTTTGCATGAGTCTTTGCGGGAAATTATCGATAACGCAGTCGACGAGGCCCTCGCCGGACATGCAAAAAATGTCTGGATTATGCTCAATAAGGATAGCAGCACAACGGTTGTTGACGATGGCCGCGGTATTCCTGTTGACATCATGCCTCAATACAAAAAATCAGCGCTCGAAATTGTGATGACCAAACTCCATGCCGGAGGTAAGTTTGGCGGTTCTGCTTACAAAGTGTCAGGAGGTCTGCATGGGGTTGGATCATCGGTTGTCAATGCTCTTTCTGAATGGATGTGGATTGAAGTGCGCAGAAATGGAAAAATCTATCGGCAAGAGTACAAAAGAGGCGTCCCAACAACAGGGGTAAAAGAAGTCAAATCGAGTAATTCAGAATTGAAAAGCGGTACGACGGCAACATTTTTACCGGATAAACAAGTTTTCTCAACAATAGAATTCGATTTCGATACTATTAAAAAAGCAATTAGAGAGCGGGCATACCTAGTACCTGGTCTTTACTTTCATCTTGTTGATGAACGGGGAGAAGAAAAAAAAGAAGTCAATTACTACTTTGAAGGCGGTATAAAATCTTTGGTTGAAAAAATTAACGAAAACAAAAACCCACTTCACAATGTTATCTTTATTAACAAGCACGAGGGTGATGTGGAAGTCGAAATTGCTCTCCAATATAATGAAGGGTATGCGGAAAATGTCGAGTCCTACGTTAATGTTATCAACACTGTTAACGGCGGCACCCACTTAACTGGTTTTCGCATGGCCTTAACAAGAGCAGTCAATGATTATGGCAAAAAAATCGGCAGCTTTAAAAATGGCGACGATGCGATCACGGGTGATGACACCAGAGAAGGCTTAACAGCAGTTGTGTATGTCAAGATGCCCCAGGATAGAATCCAGTTTGAAGGACAAACAAAAGGAAAACTAGGTAATGCAGAAATTCAGCCGATAGTTGCGCAAATTGCTAAAGAGGGATTGTCTACTTTCTTTGAAGAAAATCCAAGTGAGGCACGAAAAATTTTGGAAAAAGTGTATTTGGCAGCAAAGGCACGCTTAGCAGCAAAAGCAGCCAAAGAGGCAATTCTTCGAAAAGGAGCACTCGAAGGGTCGTCACTCCCTGGAAAACTTTGGGATTGCCAAGAAAAAGATGCATCACAGTGCGAAATCTATTTGGTCGAGGGAGACAGTGCAGCCGGAACCGCTAAATCTGGACGCGACCGCAAATTTCAGGCAATTTTGCCAATTGGCGGAAAAATTTTAAATACAGAACGGGCACGGCTTGATAAGATTATTGAATTTGAAGAACTCAAAAACCTGATTATCGCTCTTGGCATGGGAATAGGGGAGACAGTAAATTTCGAAAAACTACGGTATCACAGAGTAATTCTAATGACCGATGCAGATGTTGACGGCGAGCATATTGAAACTTTACTGTTAACATTTTTTTATAGACACTTACCAGATATTGTCAAAAAAGGATTTTTGTATGTTGCCCAACCACCTCTTTATAAAATCCAGGTGGGTAAAGATATACAGTATGCCTACTCTGATGAGGAAAAAGATCAAGCCATAAAAGCCATGACCGATGGCAAAAAAACAGCCGTTAATGTGCAGAGATACAAAGGTCTTGGGGAAATGAACGCAGACCAGTTGTGGGAAACAACCATGAATCCGAGCAACCGTATTTTAAAACAAGTAACAATTGAAGATTTAGAAGAAGCAGATGCAGTATTCACCATGCTGATGGGAGACGAAGTCCCACCACGAAAACATTTTATACAAAGCAATGCAAAAACAGCAACATTGGACGTATAACCCTCCGTCGCTAAAGCTATGGCGGGCAAAGGGGGTGAATTGATGGATATTAAAAATTTATCAGCAGGGAAAAATCCGCCAGAGGAAATCAATGTTTTTATCGAGATTCCGCAAGGAGTAAGTGTGAAGTACGAGCTTGATAAAGAAAGCGGGGCTATTTTTGTTGACCGGTTTTTGTACACAGAAATGGAATATCCTTTTAATTATGGTTTTGTGCCGCAAACGTTGGCAGGAGACGGAGATCCTGTTGACGTACTCGTACTTTCCAGTAAGCCAGTTGTACCAGGAGTTGTTATTCCATCAAAACCAATTGGCATGCTTGAAATGACAGATGAAGCAGGAGTTGATGAAAAAGTGATTGCCGTACCAATTGAAAAAATCAATCCTTCCTTTGGCAAGTACAATGATGTTTCAGAGTTGCCGCAAACACTCAAAGATACCATTAAACACTTTTTCGAGCATTATAAAGAAAAAGAGCCGGGGAAATGGGTAAAAATTAAAGACTGGAAGGGAAAAGACGTGGCACTAGAAGTGATTAAGAAAGCTCTGAAATGAACATTGGAAAACTGCAAAAAACAGAAATAAGTACAGAAATGAAGAAGGCGTATTTAGATTACGCCATGTCTGTTATTGTCTCCCGTGCATTGCCTGATGTCCGCGATGGATTAAAGCCAGTCCACCGCCGCATCCTTTTTGCCATGCACGAGATGAATTTAACCCACCAAGCAAAGTACTCAAAAAGCGCAAAAATTGTTGGAGAGGTTATGGGTAAATACCACCCGCATGGTGATTTACCAATCTATGACGCTCTTGTTCGTTTGGCTCAAAGCTTTTCCATGCGATATCCATTGGTTGACGGTCAAGGAAATTATGGATCTGTTGACGGCGACCCCGCGGCAGCAATGCGTTATACGGAGGCTCGCATGGCAGCAATAACATCTGAAATGCTCATAGATATAGATAAAGAGACGGTTGAATACTCCTCAAACTTTGACGCCACCTTAAAAGAACCAGTCTTTCTTCCTGCAAAACTACCAAATCTTTTGCTCATGGGATCTGAAGGTATTGCTGTTGGCATGGCAACAAAAATCCCGCCCCATAATCTAGGAGAAATTGTTGATGCAATTATTTTTATGATTTCAAAAACCAAATCAAAAGATGGTGTACTAACTTCAGATGTAACTGTTGATGATTTACTGCAGTTTGTCAAGGGTCCTGATTTTCCAACAGCCGCCAGCATTTATGACGCAAGTGAGATTCGAAACGTCTACGAAACAGGCAGGGGGAAAATAGTTATTCGAGGCAAAGCCGAAATTGAAGACATTGGACAGGGAAAATCGGCAATTATTATTACCGAACTGCCATACCAAGTAAACAAAGCCTTACTTGTGGCCAGAATTGCCGATTTAGCAAAAGATAAAAAAATCGAGGGTATTTCGGATTTACGCGACGAATCAGACAGGCATGGCACGCGAATCATGGTGGAGCTCAAGCGCGACGCAGTACCAAAAAAAGTACTTAATAATCTTTTCAAACACACAACACTCCAAACAACATTTCCCGCCAATATTGT
>JACPGP010000022.1 GCA_016182425.1 Candidatus Levyibacteriota bacterium | reverse complement strand
TGAAACATGCTTCCAACAATGGCAATTTTTATATTTTTTGTTTCCATATATACTTTGCTATAATATCTACTTCTATATTTACCAAATTCCCAACTTTTATTTTGTTAAGCATCGTGTTTTTCCATGTGTATGGAATAATACCAACAGTACAATAGTCATTTTCTGCATCAATGACGGTGAGTGAAATACCGTTTAAAGTTATTGATCCCTTTGCTACAATGTATCGACGTAAATCTTTTGGAATAATAACGGTCAGAATTTGACTGTTTCCCTCTTTCTGTATTTTTGCAATTTTACCTACGCCGTCTATGTGTCCCTGCGCAATATGACCTGATAAAAGCGTTATTGCTGAAACTGGCAATTCAAAATTAACAATCTGTCCTGCTCTCAATGTTTGAATCATTGTTTTCTTTTGTGTTTCGGGCATAATCTCAACATCAAATGTGCTGTGTGATACATTTATAATTGTTAAGCAACAACCATTAACCGCAATGCTTTCTCCCTTTCTAAGTTTTTTAAGAAGATCTCCTGATGCAGAAAATGTAAATAACTGCTTTTCTTTTTTTTTCAGTTTTCCTGTATGTGTAATAATACCTGTAAACATAAGCATTAAAAAACCCCGTTTCCACGGGGTAATTGACGTTATCCTCCTTTCATCCCGACTATACGGTCGACTCTAGAATCTCACTAGATCATGTCCGATGTTATTCAGACTCGTGGGTTATACCACCGATTGGGACTTACACCAAAAACCCCGAAGGAATATATATATTTTACACAAATTTATCTTAGTTAGCAAGATTGACTTTGAGGTATTTGTCAAAAAACGCAACTGATCGCTGCATTGCCAAAGAAAAATTGTTGCTTATGTTGTGATCGTCTCCGTTATATACATAATACTCTACTTCTCTTGAGGCCATCTTCATTTGTTTTGAAAGGACTTCTGAAAATTCCCAAGGAACTGATGTATCTGCGGTGCCATGGTGAAGTTGTAATGGACCTGAAATATCGGAAAGAAAACTATTTGCCGAAATGGCATTCCAAAATTTTGGATTTTTTTCTGGCGTGCCATAAGTATCAATAAGCACTTGGCGCCATCTACGCGCGCCAGTCGGAAGTGACGGTGGAGGTGTTCCCCTTCTCCAACGATTAATTAAATCCGGATAAGACACCACCACCCCTGCCCAAATAACTCCTGCTTTGACATCACGACTTATGACCATTGATCGCAACGTCAGAAACCCTCCCAATGAATGCCCCCACATACCAATTCTATTTGAATTAGCGTCTTTATATTTTTTCAGTGATGCGACTGCACTAAGTACATCGGTTGTATAGTCTGGTGACCCATATGCACCAGAAGGCGACCCCTCTGAATTACCATGTCCTCTGTAATCTGGTTTAAATACCATGTAACCATTCCGTGCAAAACCATCAACATATGCAACATAGCGCTCGGTTGAGCGATACTCGCTGGGAGGGATGTAGCCATGATTAAAAATAATCACCGGCCAGCCGTCTTTTGGTTTATTCCCTATTGGAACTGTCAGAAGGCCATAAATTTTTAACCCGTCTGATTTGTACGAGGCAATATGGCGGGAATAATTTGTTCCAGAGGAAAGGGTTTCCTCAATCATCAAGTCACTTCCTGAATACTCTTTTTTTCGTCCCTCCGAAATAAGTAGTGGGTGCTCTGTCTCTTTATCCAATAAAACCGCTTCGCCCTGATCGAATCCTTGATTATTTGCTCTGTTGTCAAAAACAGAAGAATTTCTCTGCTTCCACGTGTTGCTGTAGATTACAATACCCAAAAGCACTATACACAACCCAATCAAAAGTCTTCTGTCCATTACCGTATTGTCCAACCCCCATCAACAACCAATGTATGCCCCACCACAAAATCTGATTCATTTGAAGCAAGATATACTGCGGCGTAACCAATATCCTCTGGTTTACCAATTCGCCCAATCGGCGTTTTATCTAAGAAACTTTTCTTAGATGCCTCCTCCGAAAGAAACGGTTTTGTCATATCTGATTCAATAACACCAGGTGCAATGGCATTCACATTGATTCCTTTGGGAGCGTAATCAAGTGCCATCTCGCGGGTTAAATTAACAACTGCTCCTTTAGCCGCACAGTAGGCAGCAGATTGTTCAAACCCAATTAGCCCAGCAATTGAGGCAATGTTGACTATTTTCCCGCTTCCGGCTTTCAGCATCTGAGGTAACACAGCTTTTGCGCAGGTCCATACCCCTTTAAGATCAATACTCATTACTGTATTCCACTCTTCTTCACTGGCCGATAAAGCATCATGCGGTAAATAAACCCCTGCATTATTTACTAAAATGTCAATTTTACCAAATTGAGTAACTACCTGCTGGACTGCCTTTTGTACCTGTTCAAACAAAGAAACATCAGTCGGAATGGCAATCGCCTTGCCACCTTTCTGTTTTATAAGTTGCACTGTCTCATTAAGAGGTTCTGGTCTTCGACCAAAAACAACAATACTTGCTCCCTCTTTGGCAAAAAGTACAGCAATTCCTTGCCCTATCCCTGTCCCTCCTCCTGTAACAATAGCAACTTTTCCCTGTAATCTCATCCAATCACCCCCTTCCCGCCTTCTCCAATATGTGAATTACTTCTTCATCTGATACTTGTTCGAAAGAGTCATAATATTGACCAATGGCATAAAAATTAGATGCTTTGTGTAAGATAACAACATCATCTGCTTCTTTTTGTAACTCATAAACCGTATCTAAAGGGGCAACAGGAGCTGCTACCACAACAAATTTTGGATTGTGATGCTGTATCTCTCTTATTGCCGCTTTTATTGTCAATCCCGTAGCAATGCCATCATCAACAATAATTACTATTTTACCGGCAACTTTTGCTGATTTTCTGCCGCTCAGATAGAGCTTTTTCCTCCGTTTTGCTTCCTTTTGTTCTTTTTTTACTTCTTTTTCAAACCACACCTTATCAATCAATTTTACCTCTTCCTCTTTCCCCACCAGATGACCGTTTTCCGAAACAGCGGCCAGGGCATACTCTGGCTGACGTAGATGGCCAATTTTTCTGGTAATAACAATGTTAAGTGGCGCTTTTAGTTTTTTAGAAACCTCAAACGCGGTAATTACTCCACCTCGCGGAAGTCCAAAAACCACAACATCCTTTTCTTTATATTTTGCAAAAAGGGCCCTTGCTAGTTTTTTACCAGCATCACTCCTATCTAAAAAGTGCATGCATCAGACTCCTTATTTATTTCTTTGCCCAACGATTATATAGCTCAATAGAAAAAAACGTCGTCACCCATGTTATAGCACTTAAAGTAACCAATCCAAAGAGTAATTTCTCAGGACCGACCATTTTGGACGCTTTAATTGCTTGCATATTGATAGTATGAAACCAAGGTTGGAAAATATCAAACAATAAGTCGGGCGCGGCGTAGGAAAGCACAACGCACACAACATACATTACTGCCATCACTGTTGTTACCGCATTGGCAAATGGAATTGATTTAAGCACACATCCTCACCTCCCCTCCTTTTACTTATCATAACATATTGAAAAGGCACTTGGCATTGTCTATAATCAATATGTGAGCAATAAGGATAAATCTCGCTGGATAAGAAGCATATCTATTGGTCTTTTTATATTTCTGCTTTTCTCTCTATACCTTTTTGCAAGACGAGGATATTATAATCTTTATATTATAAACAAGGTTTTTGGGTCAACCGCAACAGTTCTTGCTGGTGTCACACTTTTAATTGGCCCTCTGTCTAAAAGGTTTCCATTTTTTGCCAAAGGCATGACGATTCGCCGCCAGATGGGGCTTTTGGCTTTTGTACTTGCTCTTATTCATGTTGTTATTTCAACATTATTTTTGCCTAATAAATTTCCAGTTTCTTGGTTTACCAAAGAATGGCTACCTATTACTTTTGGGGTACTTGCTGTAATTACTTGGGTATACACGGCATATATTTCCCGCAACAGCAAAATAAAAGAACTTGGCGCTACTGTGTGGGGAAAAAGATTAAGTATAAGTGGGCAAATTGCCTTTCTCTTTATTTTTCTACATCTGGTGGTTATGAAGAGTGAGGGATGGACAAGATGGTTTCAGGGCCTTGTAAAACAAACTCCCGAACTTGCCAATCCGTCATATCCACCTGCCAGTTTATTTGTCTTGTTAACTATGCTTATAGTTATTATTTTTCGTGTTTATATTTTTTCCAAACGCTTCACCCGTTCCTCAACAGGCGGATGAGTTGAAAAAAGATTAAGAAGATTTCCACCGCGCCCACCAAGCGGATTACTAATATACAAAGAAGAAAATGCCGGGTTTGTTGCTAAGGGTGCATGCTTTGCTGATGCATGGATAGATATAAGTGCTTTAGCTAAAGGCTTACCAGTACCCATAGTTTTAGCACCGGATTCATCAGCTTCAAATTCCCGCTCTCTGGAAATTGCCAGTTGAATTAAGGATGCGGCAATTGGCACAAGCAATGCCAATACTAACCCAAGCGCTCCACTACCCCGATTGTCTTCGTCGCGCCTGCCAAAACCGCCATAAAAGCTCATATTTGCCAAAAAAGAAATAGCGCTTGCTAATACTGCGGCAATTGATGCAATAAGAATATCGCGGTTTTTTACGTGTGACAACTCGTGAGCTAAAACTGCTTCTAATTCTTCAGGTGTTAGTATATCCATAATGCCAGATGTAACCGCAATAGAGGCATGGGAGGGATCACGGCCTGTGGCAAATGCATTGGCCTGGTTGGCAGGCGTCATATAGACACGAGGAACAGGAATCTGCATTTTTTTAGCCAAGTTTTCCACACTTCGGTATAAAGCCGGGGCGTCTTTTTTGGAAACAGGCTTTGCGCCGCTCATTTTAAGCGCAATTTTATCGGAATAAAAATACGAAACGCCATTCATAAGCATGGCAAATGCAAATGCCATGTATACCCCTTGCTGACCTCCAAGCAAACCACCAACAGTTACCAGGATAACACTTAAAACTCCTAACAGAAAAATAGTTTTTATATAGTTTTCCATACCCCTATTTTACCACATTTGTAAAGAAGTACTCATGGAATTTGGTGGAAGTTAATTCTGGATGAAAAGTACAGGCAAGATAAAATGAATTTTGTCTTCTTTCTTCACAGGCAACAATCTCATCATCATTTTTAGCAAGAACAGAAATATTTTTACCAATCTTAGTTATCTTCGGCGCGCGAATAAAAACTGCTCTCATCTTGCCAATTTTTGAATCTATATCTTTTTCGAATGATTCTGTTTGCCGACCATAAGCATTTCTGTTAATCTCTATGTCCATAAGCGCAAGCGTCTTTTGATCGTTGGTTTTGTTGTTAATTGTTTTTGCCAGCATAATCGCCCC
>JACPGP010000001.1 GCA_016182425.1 Candidatus Levyibacteriota bacterium | reverse complement strand
CTTGGTTTTGGCATGCTGCAGGAATCAATTTGGGTTTCGCCTCATAACATTGTGGCAGATTTGCGAGAATTTTTGATAGCGTTACAAATAGAAGAGATGGTTTTTGTGTTAGAAGCAAAGAGCATTGCAGATTTCGACGATAGAGAGCTAGCAAATAAAATTTTTCATCTAGACACACTCAATAAGGAATACAAAGATCTTATAGAAAATCAGCGTGGAAAATTGGAGGAGAAAAGAGACTTAAAAAGACTCTATTTACAGATTTTTTTGAAAGACCCCTTATTGCCAAAGGAGCTTTTACCAAACGGATGGTTGGAAGAAAAAGCAAGGAAAGCTGTGTTGTTTTAAGATGCGGTCGCATCGTTAAATGATATAGATATATAAGTATTTGTTCCATATACAACAGCAGCTTTTTCTTGTACACTGGTTAAGATGCGGGTTTTGATTACAGGTTACGAGGCTGCTCCGTTTTTTAAGCGCGGGGGTTTGGGCGATGTATTAGGCTCTTTGCCTAAAGTCCTTTGGAAAATTGGCATTGACGCTCGGGTGGTGATTCCCTACTACGAGGAAATAAGGGAGAAATATCAGTCGAAAAAGATCGGCACTTTTTCCGTGATTTTTGGAAAGAACATCGAGCGAATCGGTATTTACAAAAGTTATTTCCCGAAAAACTCTAAAGTGCCAATCTATTTTCTGGAGAACAAAAACTTGGCTGTTATAAACACCCGGGGCCGCAATAAAAAGATAGACCAGTTTGCCTTTTTTGATTTATGTGTGGCCCACTTTGTGCTCTGGTCCTTAACAGATGGGAAATGGATGCCTGATCTTTTGCATTGTAACGATTGGCACACAGGACTTATCCCATTGATACTACGCAAAGAGCTTAAGCTTTCCATACCAACACTACTGACCATTCACAATTTGAGTTATCAGGGGAGAGGCTCGATTAAAGTTTTGGATCTGCTTCACGTCCAGGACAAGGACGTCAAAGAGCTCAAAAGAGGAACACCCGCCACAGAAATCAATATTTTGGGAGAGGGAATTCTCCATACAGACGCCGTATCAACAGTATCTCCCACATATGCCAGGGAAGTGGTGGAAAATAGCGATCATGATCCTATTCACACTTTTTTACTCAAAAGGCAAAAAGAAAGGGGGGCAAAGGATGAAGTTTTTGGGATCTTAAACGGCATTGATTACGAAGTCTGGGATCCCAGGCATGACGGATTCTTGAAGGAGTGGTACGGCCTGTCGGATTTTAGGCTAGGCAAAGCCAAGAATAAAGCGTATCTGCTTTCTCATTTAGGCCTTAAAAATAAACCAACCTTTTGCTTTATTGGACGGATGGCGCACCAAAAGGGGCTTGATACCCTGATGAAAGTTCTGCCGGAGATCATATCTCTTGATGTTAACATCATCTTCTTAGGAGCAGGAGAAAAGACGGTTGAAGCAAGTGTAATTCGCGCGGCAGGGCAGTATCCTTCTTTAATACGGGCGGAGTTTTCCTACAACGAAAGGTTGGCGCATCACCTGTATGCAGGTTGCGATTTTATTCTCATTCCTTCTCATTTTGAGCCCTGCGGCCTTATTCAAATGATTGGCATGCGCTATGGAACCTTGCCAATCGCCTCGGAAACCGGAGGACTAAAGGATACCATTATCAATGGAAAGAATGGGTTTTTGTTTGAAAACGGGAACAAGCGCCAATTATTGCAGACAGTTACCAAGGCATTGCGGGTATATAAAAACTCTAAGGCTTATACAGCAATGGTTCGTAGTGCCATGGAAACTAACTTTTCCTGGGATAAAAGCGCTTTGCAGTATCAGGCTCTTTATGAGAAGATAGTGGTAGATTACGATCATTATGGATTTTGAATTCTTACAAAACCCAATTACCAAAAAATGGGTAGTTTTGGCGCCCAGGCGAGCCAAGCGGCCAGATGTGGCAAAAGGATTTGAGCCTGTTTGTCCTTTTTGTTTGGGTAGGGAAAAAGATGAGCAGGAAGTATATAGGGTTGGTGGAGAAGCAGGTGATAGCAATTGGATTGTTCGCGTTTTGCCAAATAAATTCCCTTTTGCCCCAATTCACGAGGTAATTATTCACTCTCCAGACCATCATAAAAATTTTGACGAGTTACCTCTTGATCAGGTTGAGCATATTCTACAAACATACAAACATCGTTATAACGAACATGCCCATAAAGGCCAAGTCTACATTTTTCATAACAGAGGAGAAGCAGGGGGAGAGAGTTTGCCTCATCCGCACACCCAGTTGGCTGTGGTGCCGTTTGAGGTTAAAATGGATATTCCAAGATTAATACCATTAGAATCTCAGAACTCAAATCTAAAAAGCGAAGAACTTCACACAGAAAATTTCTTTCTTTTCTGCCCTAAGTCATCTCAGTGGCCGGATGAAGTGTGGATGGCGCCAAAAGGTCGGGGTAGGGCATTTGGTGAGATAACAGACAAGCCAAATTTTTGACCTGCGCCATGGACATGAATTCCCTTTTAATTTCTACATTTATCCAGGAGGAGATTGGTATCTGCGCCTTATTCCAAGGCTCAAAACTCTTGGTGGATTTGAGTTAGGAACAGGTGTCTATGTCAACACCCAAGATCCTAAAGAGACAATAGAATTCATTAAAGAACACTTCGAGCGACCGGATGTAGATAAGATTAAAAAAGAAGAGCAGGCCACCTACGAAAAAAGAGTATAATTACTCGACTTTCTGTTGCATTCCTAATAACCAGAGGACTGCTTCCTTTTTGTACCTGCGGTCTCCTCGGGAGTTAATACGGATTGCAGGCAGTTTGCCACGTTTTCCCCAGCGTTTGATAGTAAGTGGTGAAACACGAAGCACAATTGCTACTTCCCGGACTGTTAAGAGATCTGGAAGATTATTTATTGATAGTGTTTGATCAGCCATAGCTTCGAGAATATAACAATTATAATCGTTATAATTGTTATATGGTTACACAATAACAAAGTAGAACAGAGTTTGTCAAGAGGCTATTTTAGTTCCACTGTTGCTCCAGCAGTTGTTAACTTTTGTTTTGCTTCCTCGGCTGTTTTTTTGTTAACAGCTGTCATAACTTCTTTTGGTGCAGCGTCAACTAAGTCTTTTGCTTCTTTAAGTCCCAGTGTTGGAACTAATTCCCTAAGCGCTTTGATAACAGCAATTTTATTTGCACCGGAAGATGCAACAACAACGTTAAAGACTGTTTGCTCCTCTTTTGGTTCGGCCGATTCTGCTGCCGCGGCCGCGTTTGACGCAGGAGCAGCTGCAAACGCTTGTGCCGAAACACCAAACTTTTCCTCCAAAGCCTTCACCAAATCTGCCAGTTCCAAAACAGACATTTCTTCAACAGTTTTTATCAGTTCGTCTTTTGATAATTTTGCCATAATTTAATCACCCCCTTCTTTCTTATCTTTTATCACTTGTAGTGTCATCACAAACTTTTGTATATTCCAATTCAACGCTCTATGTAATCCGTACAGAGGCGCTTTTATGCCACCGACAAACTGAGCAAGAAGGACCTCGCGAGAGGGGAGAGTTGATAATCGGACAATATCTGCTTCTGCTAGCACTCGTCCTTCGATAATGCCAAATTTAATAAGAGGGAGTTTAAGAGTTTTTATTGTTTTAGCAAGCTCTTTGAGTGGATTTACCACATCCTCGTAGGCAAAAATTGTCCCTGTTGGCCCCTCTAAATTTTGATTTTGCCCAAGAGCTATCTTGAGCAGTGTGTTTTTTGCCACCACCATTTCAGCCTGTGTGTTTTTTAAAGCTTTTTTGAGCTGCTCAAGCTGGGGGTGTGTCATGCCTTGGTAGTTGGTAAAGACAACTGCTTTGGCCTTAGAGGCTTTTTGGGAAAGCTGCGCTACAATGGCTACTTTTTTGTCGTTCATATATTCTCGGTAGGTCTTATTTTTTCTGCCTACTGTCTTAGAACTTGCCACGTTTTACGTGGTAAAAGGTAGTGTATCAAAAGAAAAGAGGGGAGTCAAGGGGAAAATATGATTCCCTCCCCGTGATGATTTGTCCGCTTTTTAAGCGTTCGCGTCAAGCGCGGGGAGGGAATGTTTGTGGTTGCGGATCGCGACTAGGCTAATGGTGGTGGAGTCATGTCATCGTTCCTCCTTTACTAAAAATTATTAGATGATCCAGCCCAAGCCAGCCCGGCAACAAGAGCAAGCTTGAGCGCTGAGCAGAAAATGTTATACATCAGATATAAAAACCTGACGTAAAACTCTTCAAACCACGGCGGAGCCATTCTAAACTCCTTTGTCGCCGCCTCCTTTTCTGCGCATGTGCGCGCCGCTTACTGCTGCCTCGGCCCAGGCGGGTTCATCCAACTGGGCTTTTCAGACTCGGGCGGCGGACTTTGTCGCCTCTTTTGCCATGCGGCAAAGAGAAGCGTTGCCCCTCCAAGCCCGAATACGACGCCCAGGAGTAGCTGGTTTCCGAAGAACAGCAGTACTCCTATTACTATCAACGAAATGCCTACTATTTTCATTGAACAGTTCCTTTCAGTTCGCATGAGCTCTCTACATCTTCCAACGCGGATGCATGAAGACAAGAAATATCTCCATGAACCCGCATTGGAAAAGATCTCACAACCACATTGTTAATGTACAAGACAGAAAAGCAGCATAATGCTATTTCATGCAGTTTTCTGTATTTGAGGGGATTATAGCACCAAGGGGTTATCTGGCGCAAAAATTGTGCTACAATTGCTCTTATTATGTCTCCTGAACGGCGCAGTTCGCAGCTTAAGGTAGCAACATTTTCTCCTTATCCGTTAACACCAGAAACGCCTGATGGTGTTGCGCAATTTGTTTTGGGAATTCAACCACATCTTAAAAGATTAGGTTGTAATACTGAGTTAGTTGGTCCTAAAGCTGACAAATCTTTTAGAAATGATGCAGACTATACTTTTGGCAGAACTCCTTTTCGTTTTACTCATCATGGCACAAATCATCCAATTCCTGTTTCTTTGCGGCAGGCCCCCGCAAAAAGAATGCTAGAAACAATTCTTTTTGATAATAATAACGATCAAAATCCTGATTTTGTTTTTGACTTTCATGAGCCGCTTCTACTTGGTCATTATGCGCATCCTATTATTTCTGCCATGCCAAGAAGGCAAGATGGCAAATCTATTCCTACTACCATTGCGCATCATCATGCGCAGATAGAGGGTAGCAGCTTAGCATTACGAACAGCGTTATATTTTGCAAAAATGCGGCTTTTAAAACTTGAAGGAGGACGGGTTAGAAGGACACAGGGTTATGCAAATACTATTATGGATGTTTTTGATGGAAGGATAGCAGTTTCTCATGCTACTGCGGCAACATGGTCTATTCCTTTTCCGGGAAACTACGAGGTCATTCCGAATGGTTTTGATACGACAAAACTGACGCCAGATGGTCCTGTTATTGAGGAATGGAAGCAGGATGGCAAGCAAACGATCTTTTTTGCAGGCAGACACGATGAGCGCAAGGGCCTAATATATCTTATTGAAGCATTTGCTCTTTTGAAGCAGGAGAGAGGCGATATTAAACTAAAAATCGCGGGATATGGTAGTCAGACAGAAGATTTACAAAAACTGGTACAAGAGCTTGGTCTTGAAGATGTGGATTTTTTGGGCGTACTCCCAAGAGAAGATCTTGAAAAAGCCTACAGAAGCGTCGATGTTGTAGTGTGTCCATCAATTGGCGGCGAGGGGTTTGGGAGAGTTATCGCAGAGGCGCTTTCTTGCGCAGCATTAGTTGTTGCATCCGATATTAACGGTTATCGGGAGGCAACAGGAGGTAATCAACCATTTGCTCGGCTTGCAAAACCAGAAGATCCTTATGATCTAGCAAGAGTTATTAATGAGGTTATAAATCTTCCTGATGAAGAAAAAAAGCGATTAGGAAAGGAAGGGAGACAGCATGTTGTAAGTAATTTTGATTGGGAAAATGTAGCAGAAAGGACCTTCAATTACTATCTTACTTGTTTGGAAAATCATGGGAAGGCAGCAGATGAGGATTGGGTCAAGGTTGAGCAGGCGAGATTGAAAGAACATATTATTTTCCAGAAAGCCAAAACAATTTTTGATCGTGCAACTCACCTGATGAAAAGATAAAAGACAAGGTTTGTTTAGGGGAGGATTTCGATATCGGAGGATTTAGCAATACTTAATGTATCTTTTAATTTATCGTACCACCCGCTAATGAGCACTCTTTTATTAAGATAATAATTGAGTGATACTTCGGGCGGGACAACAAGAAATGTGATGTCATCATTTTTTACTAAAACAAAACGTGAGGGAATTGGGGTGGGTGTTTCCGTCTCGGCTGAAGAAGATGCTTCCGTATCGACTGATAAAAGTTCTGTCACTTGATAGGTTGCTTTAATGGTTCCCATTCTCGAAACAAATACAGGTGCGGGAGTGGCAGTTGGTTTGATAATTACAATAGGAGTTGGTGTTGGTAAGGCTGCAATTGCTTCTTTTTCTTTGGTTTGTCCTAAATTAAAAAAGAATGAAAAAGCGCCACCTAAAACCGCAAAAAATATCGGCAGGGCAAGTAGAGGTATTTTTATCTTAAAGTCAAAGGTGGTGGTTTGTTTTTTGCGGATCTCGTTAAGCCAGTGGAGCAATTTTTTGAAGGGGTTTTGGACTTTGACCGACAGTAGCGGTTCGTCAAAATTTTCTTTTGGGGGTTTGGTGACAATGTTTATTGGGCCAGAGGTCTCAAGCGTTGTTTTGGTAGTTGTTATGGGGTCTACGTTTTCCCCAACAAACCGGCCTTCTGCATCCCGCGGCAAGTCTTTGATATCTGCCATATAAGCAGTATGGCAGGATTTTAGAAAAATAGTCAAGATAGAGAATCTAGCCTCACCAAGCCTCGCTTCGCGAGGCTAGAAAATCATCCAAGAGCAAAACTGGTATTTCTTTTACTTTGTGGAAACGTTTGTCATTTGAGACAAATGCATCTTGGTTGTTTACAATTGCAGTTGCAAGCTGCAGAGCATCAGGAAGGGTAAGAGTATACCGATATTTTAGGATGGCCGCAGCCACACTTATGGTTTCGTCGATTGGGATAATAGTAAGATTTGGAGTGGTAAGCAGTTTTTTTGCAAACGAGGATTTCATGCAATTTTAGCCCACTGCGATCGTAGTTTATGAATATAGCTAGTTGCATCAATACCCTTCCATATTTTGGCGTGCATACCGTGTGTTTCGGTTACCCAATCAGCGCTTGGGAGTTCTACAATAACAGAACGGGCATCCAATGCCCTAACAGTAACTTTTTTTCCTGGTTTTAGCTCTGGGATAAGGTTCCTAACATGTTTTGGAATGACAACCTGTGATTTTGGACAGATGGTTATTAGTTGCATAAATTATTAACATGTCAGGGGAGAAAAAACCCTCCCGACATTGTGTATGACATACACAATAGGAGGAAACTTAGTACTGCTACCACCAGTCCTGCAGGAGGACGACCGAGTACCCATTCTTTTTGGCAATAGGCCCTAGCCCACCTAAACGTCCGTATTTTTCCTTTGCGAGCTGGATGATCTTGTCTTTGTTGTCGTTCTTGACAAACCTCTTTTGTACATGTAATATATGTACAGTGATTGATGTAGGAGACAGTACTAATTTTGAGTGGGATAAAGGAAACATTGATAAAAGTTATCAAAAACATGGTATTACACCAAATGAAGCCGAGGAAGTATTTTTAGACAAAGACATATTATTATTGGAAGATATCAAGCATTCACAGCGAGAAGAGAGGTTTGAAGCCATAGGGAAGATTGTTAAAGGGATTATTTTATTTATAGTATTTACTGTTCGGAAAGATAAAATAAGAATTATTTCAGCAAGAATAGCAAATAAAAAAGAAAGGAGGCAGTATGAACAAAAAACTTAAAAAAATTCCGAATTTTAGCTCGGAGGCAGAGGAGCGAGAGTTTTGGCAAACTCATGATTCCACTGAATATGTTGATTGGTCAAAAGCCAAAAGAGGCATCATGTTCCCCAATCTTAAACTGACTACAAAGCCAATTACTCTTCGTCTGCCAGTTGGCATGATTAATAGGCTAAAGATAGAAGCCCACAAAATGGATATTCCGTACCAGGCTCTGATTAAAAAATTCATTTTTGATGGTCTACGGCCGACTACTTAACACTTATCTATCCCACTTTTCGGCCGTATTTTTCCTTTGCGAGCTGGATGATTTTATCTTTGTTTTCGTTTTTCAAAGAGGGAAGCGGCAGGGTTTTAGCGGGAAAAGGCATGGAGGTCATGCCATCAATGGAGAGTTTCATCACAATTTCGTATTTGCCCAAAGACACTAGGTCGGTTTGGGAGTAAATTTCGGCAAATTCCAGGGTTAAAAGCTCGGCGTCTGTTGCCCCTACCACAAAGGAAATAAGAGTACCGACATTACCAAAAATAGCGTGCTGGATGTCTTCTTCCAACTGCCCCATATATTGATTGGCAAGGGTAAGACTTAGCCGATACTTCCTCGCCTCGGATAAAATTTTTGTAAAGCTGGTCGTGGCAAAGTTTTGAAACTCATCAACATACAAAAAGAAATCTTTTCTTTCTTCTTCTTTCATAAAACTGCGGTTCATGGCAGCCAGTTGAATTTGAGTAATAATCATTGCTCCCAAAAGCGAAGCATTATCTTCGCCCAGTTTTCCTTGGGACAAATTAAGTATCAAAATCTTTCCCTCATCCATAATTTGCTGCAGATTTATTGACGATTTTGATTGGCCAATAATGTTTCTAATCATTTTCGAGGACACAAATTGTCCAACTTTATTTTGGATAGGAGACACCGCTTCTGCTTTTAACTTATCCGGCATTTGCGCAAATTCACGTTCCCAGAAGTTTTTAATAACAGGATCTTGAATCAGCGGAATCATTTTTTTTCGATATCCAGCATCTGCTAACAGGCTTAACACATCAACAAGTGTGGCATTGGGAATCTCCAGCAAGGTCATAATGACATTTCGCAAGATATACTCCAGTCTTGGCCCCCATGATTCTTTATAAATCTTGTTAAAAATCGAAACAATGCCCGATGCCACTAAATCTTTTTGCTGTTTGTTGTGCACTTCCAAAACGTTTAAGGAAAATACTCGTTCCTGATCAAACGGCTCCAAATAGACTACGTCATTGAGCCTGCGTTTTGGGATATAATCCAGAATGGTTTCTGACAAATCGCCATGCGGGTCAATAATACCTACTCCCCGGTCTTTTCTGATATCATCTATCGCCATGTTGGCAATTAGGGTGGTTTTTCCAGCCCCTGTTTTACCCATTAAATAAATATGTTTTCTGCGGTCCGGAGTTTTAATACCAAAAATGGTGGGTTTGTTTTTGTAGTCAGTTTGGGCAAAAAAGTTGATTTCTTTTTTCTCCTCATCTGACAGATTTTCCGCAACCGGCAAGTTCTCGGGCGGCTCGCCAAGTAAAGTTTTTCCCCAGGCAATGTTTTTGACCCCAGCCATTAGAAATCCTGGCGGGTGCCAGATAGTGGATAATTCTTGGGCATTTAAGATTTGACGTCTTTTTTCAAAAAAATAGGTTTTGCGCTTCTTTATTCGCTCAATTAGAGCATTTTTTCTAAAGATTGATCGTTGATACTGAAATTCATTGCCATCGCCATGAGAAAAAATGCCAAAGGTGCCGGCTAAATTATGTAAATAGGTTTTTGGGTTCTGTGTGTCTGTGCCAACAACAAGACGAATTAAGGTTTTGCCCCCTTGAAACGAGGCTTTTTGCATAATCAAAAGCTGCTGCGGGTCCCTTGCGTAATGAGGAGAAGCAGATGTTACTGCCCCAGTGGCCTCTGTCACTGGTGTTTTTGTTTCTTCAGCCGCCACAATCATCCGGCCTGCTTTCTTAACAGCCCGTGCCTGCCAGTCAAAAGAAGCAGGAGTGATAAGAATCTGGACACACATCATAACCTCTGCCTGCTGTTTGGCTAAAAAGCCTACCAGCGCTGCTAAGGTGTCTATATCCTCAAAATCGGCGTAGGTTTTGGTGGGAAGATAAAATTCGTTATCCAGTTTTAACTGTCCAACCCCAATAGTTTTGCTTTGAAAAAGAGCAGTCATGGGGTCATCTGTTTTTTCAATACTCGATGTGGGGAAAGAGGCGGCAATAAGAGATGCCACAAAGGTTTCCTGTGTTTCATCTGTTGTGACATAAAAGTACACGGTTTGGTTGATGAGAAAAATTTCAAAGGCATACACATGTGGTTTGACCCATAGCCTTTTCCACAGGGGAACGTGAGAGTGCGACAGACAACTAGCAAAAATCTGGGTTGCCGCGGCAATAGGTGTTTCATCGTCTTTGGGATTTCT
>JACPGP010000019.1 GCA_016182425.1 Candidatus Levyibacteriota bacterium | reverse complement strand
TGGCACTCGTGATATATTACTGCTAATTCAAAAAAATACTCTATGCATGATTTAACACAAAGACAAATCCAAATCTTAAAAAGCATTATTGAAGAATACATTGAAACCGCAGAAGCTGTAGGTTCTGAGACTCTTGAGAAAAAGCATAGTATTTCTGCTTCTCCTGCCACTATTCGAAATGAAATGGTCAAACTCACAGAACTGGGATATCTTAAGAAACCTCATACATCCGCTGGCCGTATGCCAACCCCACAAGGCATGAAGTTTTACGTTAAACAGCTAATGCGTGAAAAAGACCTTTCTGTAGCAGAAGAGGTAGCTGTTAAAGAAAAATTATGGGACTTTCGCGAACGAGAGGAAAAATTTTTTCGAGAACTCACCAAAGCTTTAGCTGAACGAACAAAAGCAGTGGCTGTTGCCACAACTGAGGAAGGCGACTTCTATTGTGCTGGCTATGCCAATATTTTGGATATGCCAGAATTTTACGATATTGATGTGACAAAGAGTTTACTTTCCACAATTGATGAATTTGAGTATTTCAATGATTTATTTGCCAAGTTTATAGATGATGAAGATGTGCACGTGTTAGTTGGAGAAGAACTTGGTTCAAAACTTCATGGCTCGTATGGTTTTGTTTTTACCCATTTTGAAACACCAAAACATAGAGCTGGAGAAGTTGGGGTACTTGGCCCATCACGGCTCAATTACACAAGAATTGTGCCAACTGTGCGATATTTCGGAGATTTAGTTGAAGAAATAGCAACAGGATGGTAAAAGAAGAAAAAAGTTCAAAAGAAACAGAAAGCTTAAAGCAAAAGGTTTCGGACCTTGAAAATCAGGTTAAACGAGTGTTGGCAGATTATCAGAATTTGCAGAAACGAACAGTGGAGGAGAAAAGAGAGTTTATTAGGACAGCAAACAAAGACATACTCTTGCGACTTTTACCGGTTTTAGATACACTGATAATAGCGAGCAAACACTCGCAGGATAAGAGTTTACAAGTAAGTGCTGCTCAGTTTTTACAGGCATTAAAGGATGAGGGGGTTGAGAAAATAGAAACTGTTGGAAAACGGTTTGATCCAATCGCAATGGAATGTGTTGTTACAGAAGAAGGAGAGGAAGGAAAAGTGCTTGAAGAACTTCGAACTGGATATAAGCTAAGTGATATAGTTTTGCGAGTAGCGCAAGTAAAGGTAGGAAAAGGAAAATAAGATGGGGAAAATAATTGGTATTGATTTAGGTACAACAAACAGTTGCGTTGCTGTGATGGAGGGTGGATCACCCAAAGTTATCCATTCGGCCGAGGGCAGAAACGTGATTCCATCGGTGGTTGATCCGATTTCTCATGTGGTGGGCGATGTGGCCAAGCGCCAACTGGTCTTAAAACCCAAACGCACTATTTTCTCGATCAAGCGGCTGATGGGTCGAAAGTACACTGATGAATCGGTGCAACGTGACATTAAATGGCTTCCATATAGTGTTAAATCTGGTCGCGACGGCATGGCAGTGGTAGAAGCCGATGGAAAAACACTTACTCCCCAGGAAGTTTCCGCTCAAATTTTACAAAAAATTAAAGCAGATGCTGAGAGTTATCTTGGCGGCAAAGTAATCCAAGCTGTTATTACAGTTCCTGCCTATTTTGACGATTCACAACGTCAGGCCACCAAGCAAGCAGGAGAAATTGCAGGTCTTGAGGTTTTGCGAATTATTAACGAGCCAACCGCCGCGGCGCTAGCTTATGGACTTGATAAGAAAAATGCCCATACCATTGCTGTGTATGATTTAGGCGGTGGAACTTTTGACATCTCAATTTTAGAGCTTGGGGAAGGGGTATACGAAGTAAAATCAACCAACGGCGACACCCACTTGGGTGGAGATGATTTTGACCAAGTTATTGTTAACTATCTGGCCGATGAGTTTAAGAAGGAAAACGGCATTGATTTGCGAAAAGACCCACAAGCCCTGCAGCGGCTTCGAGAATCAGCAGAAAAAGCCAAAATCGAACTCTCCAGCAGCACCGAAGCGCAGATTAATCAACCATTCATTACTCAGGGAAAAGAAGGCCCACTCCATTTAACAATGACACTGACACGTTCCAAACTTGAGCAATTAGTTGATACACTTATTCAAAAAACCATCAAACCAGTCGAGCTAGCTCTTAAGGACGCTCAAATTAAAGCATCTGATGTTGACGAGGTGGTCTTGGTTGGTGGTATGACACGCATGCCCAAGGTCGTTGAAACAGTTACCAAATTTTTTGGCAAAGAGCCAAATAAGTCAGTTAATCCAGACGAGGTGGTGGCAGTTGGCGCAGCAATTCAGGGAGGCGTTTTAGGTGGGGAGGTAAAAGATGTGCTCCTTTTGGATGTGACACCCCTTACTCTTGGACTTGAGACGTTAGGAAGTGTTGCCACACCTTTAATTACACGAAATACAACAATTCCAACTTCTAAATCTCAAGTGTTCTCAACTGCTGCAGATAACCAGACCCAAGTGGAAATAAATGTCCTGCAGGGTGAGCGGCCAATGGCCTCGGACAATAAATCACTTGGTAGATTTATTTTAGATGGGATACCACCGGCTCCACGAGGAGTTCCGCAAATTGAAGTGACATTTGATATTGATGCCAGTGGTATTTTGCATGTGAAGGCCAAAGATAAGGCAACTGGCAAAGAGCAGAGTATTAAAATTACAGGCTCAACAGGGCTTTCTAAGGAGGAAGTTGAGAAAATGCAAAAAGACGCCGAAATGCACGCCAAAGAAGATGAGGAGAAAAAAGGAAAAATAGATGCCAGAAATCAAGCAGATTCACTTATTTTTACAGCGGAAAAATCTCTCAATGATGCAGGAGATAAGGTAAACGCGGATCTGAAAAAAGAAGTAGAAGATAAAATTGCCGAGCTTAAGAAAATCTTAGATACAGGAAGTAAAGAGGAGCTTGAAACAAAAACAAAAGAGTTATCAGACAGTCTGCAAAAAGTAGGGCAAACAATGTATCAGCAACCAGAGGGCGCAAAAGGAACAGAAGAGCCAAAGGAAGAAAAGAAAAAGGACAAAGAAGAGCCGGTTGAAGGAGAAGTGGTAGAGTAGTGTGGCAAAAGATTACTACGAAGTTTTGGGTGTTTTAAAAACTGCAAGCAGCGATGAGATAAAACGGGCATATCGAAAGCTTGCTCTGCAATATCACCCCGATCGCAATAAAACAAAAGAAGCAGAAAGCAAATTTAAGGAGGTAACACATGCCTACGAGGTGTTGTCTGATCCGCAGAAAAGGCAAACTTACGATCAATTTGGTCAAGCAGCATTCGAATCCGGCGGAGCCGGCGCGGGGCAAGGCCCATTCGGGGGTGCTGGCGGGCCGTTTGGCCAAGCTCGCAGTGGCCAATATGGACCTTTTACATATACTTACACAACTTCAGGTGGCGGAGCGGATTTTGACTTCGGCGGTTTTTCTGATCCATTTGAAATCTTTGAGCAGTTTTTTGGCGGTGCTGCCAGACAACGGCGTCCTGTCTACCAAGTAACTATTGATTTTATGGAGGCAGTCAAAGGAACAGAAAAAAAAGTAACAATTAACGGTAAGTCTCAAACCATTAAAATTCCGGCAGGAGTTGATGAGGGGTCAAGAATTCGTTTTGACGATTATGATGTGGTGGTTGATGTCAAATCAGATGGTCGTTTTCGCAGAGAAGGTTATGACATTATTTCAGAAATTGACCTTTCTTTTAGTCAACTAGCAATCGGTGCAGAAGTGCCCGTGGAGACAATCTGGGGTGAGATAAAATTCCGTGTGCCAGCAGGTACTCAGCCAGGATCGCTTATTCGCTTGCAGGGAAAAGGTGTTGCACATGTTCGAGGCAGTGGTCGCGGCGACCACTATGTTCGAATAAATTTGGTTATACCCAAAAATCTGACCTCACACCAAAAACAACTTCTCGAAGAATTTGAAGCCGCAGGTAAGAAAAAAAGTTGGTTTTAGAATTTAGGTTCCTCAGCCATAACAATATAACAAAATAGCACCCTATAATATTGACTCTTTCCATTTTTTATGATATTGTGTTTGCCTATGGCGATGCATTATAGCGAAGGCGAATTAAGGAAACATGGTGATGCTGATCTTGCCAAGATTATTTCCGGCGTGCGTGATAATTTTCAAAAAAGACACCCTGGTATAATTGATATTGCTTTGCCTGGATCAGAAGTAACAGATCAAAGACAATTAGTGTCCACAGGTCCTTCTGCTGCTCGTCATCTCGTATTTCGAGGAGATGGGACTGAAGGAGATGTATTAACAACTACAGCATCAGGATTAGAAGCGCAGGGAAATAATTTAGGAACTTTACAACAAAGAATCCACGAGGTTATTGCGCCATATTATTTTCTTTTTTTAGATAAATTACCTTTTTCACAGAAGGGACTAGTTGGTTTACTTACCAGAAATAGAAAAGCAGTAACAAAATGGACAAACGAAGAAAGAATAAAAGATCTTCAGATGCGTTATGAATATCAACTTGGATATAGAAAAAATCCTGATAAGAACCAACTTGAATATGTACGTTTAGCATTAGGAAGTCAACATGACCAGTCTGATAATTACAACAAAACTAATATCTCTCCTGGTTTAGAAATTCACTTTGATAATGGTCAAATTAGCCAGATAAGGATATTTTCGTCGGGAAGAGTGGGAAAAGCACTATTGAGGCTTACACGAGATAATGCTCTTGGTAAATTTTTAAGAGAGTCAATTAGAGAACAATCAGATAATTCTCTTGGGGGTTCTTATACTCATTTAGTTACGTTTTTATTGAAGGATGCTCCTATGGTAATTATACAAGAAATATATCCATATTATATGGCAGATGGGAGTACAAGAGTAACAGAGATGGAAAAAATTCAATTTGATGGAGAAAAAAATGTTTTTGTTCGATATGGTATTTCTGATAGAAAGAGTAAGTCTTTAGGAATGACAACAGATGAATTTATGGGTATTCTTGAATCAACGCTTGCATTAATTCCTACAGTAGATTTGAACGGTAGATAATATTTTGTTATCCACTGTTAGCCTCTCCACCTGTCATGTGGGTTCAAATATTTAATCCTTGACAAGTACATACATAATCTATACAATTATTGTATATGCAGACACAGACAGTTAATATCGCTTTACCAAAAGATCTTTTGAGAAAGGCCGACGAGGTTGCAAAAATGGAATATCGTAATCGTAGTGAGCTTATTCGGGAGGCATTAAGAATGTATCTGGTTAAAATGGAACGATGGGGAAAAATCTTTGAAGAAGGTAGAAAAGCAGCAAGAAAATCGGGAATAACAAGCGAGGAACAAATAAATGACATAGTGTACGAATTTAGGCATGGCCAAAAACCTCGTTAGGGTTGTTCTTGATACAAATATTCTTGTTTCTGCTATTGGCTTTGGTGGAAAACCTGCAGAGATTATTGCTAGTGTTTTAGCAGAGAAAATACAAGCAGTTACTTCCCCTATTTTATTAGCAGAGCTTGAAGAAGTGCTCTATAAGAAACTTTCTTTGTCAAAAGAAGCAATAGACCTTACCCTTGAAGAAATAAGAGAAGAGTTTACAGTCGTGAATCCAACAAAAATAATACATGTTGTGGAAGATGAGGATGACAATAGAGTGTTAGAAGCTGCGGTTTCTGCAAATGCCGACTATATTGTAACTGGTGATAGTGATTTACTCCGCCTGAAAGTTTTTAGAAAGATTGTTATTATAACTTCAGACCAATTTATAAAAGAGGTTACATCGAGACTTTGACTGCTTCTTTTTCTCCGGGCACAGCCTGGAAGAACTCCTGTTTTTGAAACCGAAATAGTCCGGCGATGATGTTGGTTGGAAAGACCTCTATTTTTGTATTCAAATCCCGGACGTTTGCATTGTAAAATCGTCTGGATGCTTCGATATTGTTTTCGGTATCTGTCAACTCATCTTGCAATTTGCTAAAATTTTCCGATGCTTGTAAGGTTGGGTAGTTTTCGGCAATAGCAAAAAGCGACTTTAGGGCGCCTGTTAGCATATTTTCAGCTGCACCTTTTTCCTCAACACCTTTTGCCGACATTGCTTGGCTTCTGGCTTTGGTAACTTCCTCAAACACTCCCTTTTCGTGCTTGGCATACCCTTTGACTGTTTCAACTAAATTGGGGATCAAATCGTATCGGCGCTTGAGTTGCACATCAATATCCGACCACGCGTTTTTTGTCTGATTCACCAAAGAAATGAGGCTATTGTAGGCAAATACAATCCACAAAAGGACAACTCCTACAATGCCCGCAATAATGTAGAGAAGACTCATTATTTTCTATAATAAGCTGTGTTAGACCCTGTTGTCAAATAGTTTTACCAACTGCCTCCTCCTCCACCGCCAAAGCCGCCGCCAGAAAACCCTCCGCCACGCGAAAACCCGCTCCCTGCACTTACAAAACTGTTTTTCCTCGGTTGCGAAGCAATAGCAGAGGTTAAAGAGTTGGAAAAACTGTTCATGGTACTACTAAAAAGAATTGGATTAAATGGTCGGGAGCTTACATACCATGTGGGCTGAGGAGGCTTTATACCTAAGTCCTTTAATGCCTTTGCAAACTTTTCGCTTACTCCAAAGACAATAGCGTAGGGCAAGACTTCATTAAATATATTTTCTCGTTCAAAAAACTGCTGCCGGTATTTCTCTGCTTTTTCGATAAACATCTCAAATCCCAAAATCTTACGATACGCGCTATAGCCAGTTGCTGTTTTCCTAGGCATTGACCTTGAGAGAATAATAAAAACTACCCCATTTACCAAAAGTCCCCATCCAACACCTTGCGCATAGCCCGATTTCTCAAAAAGCCCAAAAATGATAAGCGCCACGCCTGTTAGTAATATTGCAACGCCAACACCTGCATATCTTGCCCTAACTGTCTCCGGGTTACTGGGAAAGTATTTTTTGTCTATAACATCTTTGTAGAGTTTCTCTTTTACCTCTGCCAGATCATCATAGAATTCCTGTTTTAGCTCCGAGACTTTTACCGAGTCTTGCCCAGAAAATATTCGATCGAGTAAGGTTTCCTCGTAGTCTAGTAGAGATTTTGTGTCTTTGTTAGTTTTTGTTAGTACATAATCGGTTGATCCAAACAGCCATTTTTTCTCTTGTTCGGTAATGGTTAAAAACCCTCTTGTTGCAAGGTCAATAATCGTTGCCGAAACATCCAGGGTATCTGCCCGCTCATCAAAAATAGTACCAACCTCTGCTGGCCGCATGTTATCTGGAGCTTTGTATTCAACGACAATTGTTTCGCTGTTTTGAGATCCTGGTTTTTTAAGCCACAGGTCGCGGCCATGTTTTGACCAAAGAAAGTAACTTATCCCAAGTCCGCAAAGTAGAGTAATAAGAAGTGCTCCTACGTTTGGGGACGAGATATCTATATTGGAAGAGGGTGTGTAGGAAGCAGGTGGTGTTACTTGCAGAATCGGCACCATTCCTTTTTGATATCCCAGGACAATACTCATGCCCTCATTTTGTTGGAGCGGTCGAAGAGAAGAAAATGTTGCCATCTGTTGTGAAGTAATCGTTGCCCGACATTTTTCCGTTGATCCTTGGGGTCCTTCAAAACATAAGCTTCCTGTTATGCCGCTTTTGGGAAGTGCGACTTGCGCAAATGTTTTCGTAATTGGCACAGGCCAGCCATTACCAGTGACATCC
>JACPGP010000020.1 GCA_016182425.1 Candidatus Levyibacteriota bacterium | reverse complement strand
TCTTTCTCTTTCCATAAAAAAACTCCTCTATTCCGAGGAGCAACAAAATACTGCTTCTGCTCGGAAGTCCGGCTTCGCCGGATTAACGGGGATCTGACTGTACAGTTACGGCATAGTGTCGGAATTACACCGACTTCACCCGATCTTGGTCCAGATAACTTCTTTTTTCTTTTCTTTATGATTTACGTAGCGCGCCATAGTAAACAAAAGATCAGAGAGACGATTAAAATACATGAGAATAGCCCTATCAACCTTTTCTTTTTGCGACAACGCGACAACTCGTCGCTCGGCTCTTCGACAAACAGTACGAGCAACATGAAGAAGCGATCCGGTTGTTCCCCCACCTGGCAAGATAAAATTGCGAAGTTCTGGCAACTTGCTTGTCATACGATCAATCAATGTTTCAAACTCCTCAACTCTTTTTTGTAACCCTGTTACAATCTTTGCTTTCGGGTTTGCAAGCATTGTGCCAATGAGAAATAAGTCGTTTTGAATATTTGAAAGCTCCTTGTTTTCCATCTTGGCTAAGACAACACCAATCGCAGAGTTAAGCTCATCAACCGTCCCATACGCTTCTACTCTTAACGAGGCTTTTGAAACCCTTTTCCCCCCAAAAAGACTGGTTTCTCCCTTATCCCCTGTTTTGGTGTAGATCTTCATTTAGTATTTTTCTATCTTCCACTCAATCACATCTTCATCTTTTGTCTGGTAATCAGCAGGGCCAACTTGGGCAAGTTTACCATTCACATAAAATCCCCAATATTCATGTTTGGCATTATCTGCTTTCCTGTCATTAATCGCAACAACCAAACCTGACGTTGCCTGCTCAACCGATGCTTGTTCTTGTAAAAGCTGTAGGGCATTTTTACCCACTTTTCCTTTGTATTGAACATAATCAATAAGCACAATCATCGTTGGCGTTGGCTTCTCTGGCGCTGTAAAAGACGCACTCTTTTGCGATGAATCTTTCGCAACAAAAAAACCGTACGAAAAATACCCAATAATCCCAAGAATAAGTAATCCTAGAAAAATATTTGCAAACCTTCTATTTGTGTCTTCCATATAGCGAGGCAGTAAGTGGACAATATTTCAACATGCCGAGTAACCGCATGAATAACATTTTTTACAACCTTCTTCGTAAGCTAACGTTCCTGATCCACAGTCTGGACAAATATCAAAAAGGCTGGTGGCCGAGGATTGATCTGCATCAATTGCTAACTGCTGCATCACTACAACGCCCGTTTGCTCTATATGACCATGGGACCCGTCGTTTGTGGCATGCCCGTTTGGACCATTGCTTAATGCTTTTTCTTCACCATTTTGCCCTACAGAAATGTGCTGCTTTGCATCTTCTACTTTTCCATTGACCGAAAAACCATAATGACGGGCAAGTACCTTAGCAACCGCATCGGGAAGAGAACGCACCCGATCTTTCCCAAACCCAACACTTCCTGCTCCACCAATTCCAGCAAGCTGGGCAATTACTTGGCGAATACGTTCTCTGGCTGGCAAATCACCATGCAAACGAAGGCTAAGAGAAATAGTTCGTCCTAGTGCTTCTGCCATAGCAGCAATATCAGATCCAGATTTACCAATGGTGATAAATACTTCAAATGGTTCATGTTTTTCATTGTGGTTGATGGTAATAAAGGCCTCCCCAACTGGTGTCTTTGTTTGGTAGGTAACACCCTCTACCACCATTGGCCGGCGCACAATAGGAGATTCTACCTTTGCCTCTTCTACTCTTTGCAAAACTCCCATTCGCGAACCATCCCGCATATAGGTAATGCCCTTGCAACCCATGTCGTATGCTAGCATGTACAACTTTTTGACATCCAAAACTGTATGCGCATTTGGCGCATTCACAGTTTTGGAGATCGATGCGTCAACATACTTTTGTACTGTGGCTTGAATTTTTACATGATCCTCTGGTGTTAAATCATTTGCCGCTACAAAATAATCTGGTTTTTTGTCATTGAGGTGCGCTTTTTTCCATTCGCCATAGAGCGAATGATATACCAGCTGCTTGCCCAGCCTGCCATTGTGGGTGTATTCAAACTCATACACTGGCTCTACTCCTGAGGAGGCACCTGATAAAAGACTAGTTGTTCCTGTTGGAGCGGCCTGGAGCAACATAGAATTTCGAACACCGTATTTGCCCATCTTTTTTTGAATAGACTGCGGCAGCTGTTTAATAAAGTATCCCTTAAGATGCTTTTTTATGTTAATCTTTGGGAATGCACCTTTTTCTTTAGCAATGTTGACCGACTCATCATAGGCGCTATCTCTAATTGTCTGGTAGATTTTATCAACTACTTTTTGAGCGTCATCTGATCCGTACCTAATATGCATTTTAATTAAAGCATCTGCAAGACCCAGCGTACCAAGACCAATTCTGCGCTCACCTTCTAGCTGCATTTCTCTAATTTCTGGATAGACATAACTATCGGCATCAACCACATCATCTTGAAACCTAACAGCAATACGAGCATGATCTGCCAGGCTCTCGTAATCAAATTCCCCTGGCTTATCAACACTATAGCCCCCGACAAATGCAGATAAATTAAGTGATGCTAAATTGCAAACCCCCCAAGCCGGAAGGCCCTCCTCTCCGCATGGATTGACGCAATTAATGGTGTTCCAATACCAGTTGTTGTACCATTTGTTGTAGCGCTCCATAAAAACAAGGCCTGGTTCGGCAGAACGCCATGCTGCTTGGCAGATAAGATCCCAGAGGTAGCGGGCTTTGACAGTTTTATGCACAATCACTTTCTTGCCCATCTTTTTCCAATTTGCTAAAATCCCATCCCATTTCTCATCGTATTCGGGGTCATTTCTATCTGGAAATACTAAATTCCAATCCTTGTCTTTTTTGACAGCTTCCATAAACTCATCCGAGGCACAGACAGAAAGATTGGCGCCATTGATGCGGGTTAAATCTTGCTTGACAGTAATAAACTCCTCAATATCCGGATGCCAATCCCACAGCATTAACATTAAAGCTCCCCTTCTACTATTGGAGGTGTAAAACCCATTTCCTGATAATAAATGTACATCTTCTACCTCTAAATCGTAGACATTCTCTTTACCTACATAAGTTATTGAAGCAATTGCATCAGGGATACAATTTGCCAAGAATCCAATATCAGGCTTATCAGCCTCCTGCAGCATTGGAGTCATTTGTTGCAAGAATAATACTGATTTTTGAGAAGTTGTAGGATTGTTTCGAGCTTGCGTTCGTTGAAAATGAGGAACATACAAAAATCTTTCTACCATGTTAAAAGGCCAGCCAAAGAAGCCATTTCTTACCGATGGTTTCTTATCAAAAACTTTCTGAGTATAAGGAGCAAGTAACTTTAAGAACTTCTGCATGAATGTTGCCCCATTCACTGTAACTGTATACAGAGTTCTCCAATTTTTCTCTTTTCTTACCTGTATTTTAATTTTTGCGGGAATTCCTAAATTAACCAAAAGAAGTTGCAAATCTTGAGCAAATTCTTTAGAAACTGTACAAATTCGCAAACCACCCTTGCCCCCCCTATTTGTTCCATCGCCTAAGAAAACGCCAGCAATATATGCTTCAACAACACTCTTAGGAGATGTAAAAATTTTCTCAGGTACTCTAACAGTAATCGAATAATCCTTAAGTAGGCCGTTAAGTTTTAAAAATTGATTAAGTCTGCTAGAAAGAACTCGGATGTCATATACTGCACCATCTCCTTTATATATCTTGGGATCGACTCTAAAAACTCTCTTAATTACATCAATAAGTCCTTTTAGATCCCTAGGTTTATCCTCGGCCACTGCAATTCTAATACCCTTACCATCGGAATTATATTTATCATGAATTTTGCTGCCATCGGCATCATACGCACCAATAATAAAGGCTAAATCTTCAGTAAGGTTTTTAGGTAACGCAATATCTTTTAACCCATACGAGTATTTTGATGGGGCTTTAAGTGTCGTATCTAAAAGGACGTATGGCAAATCATCGCTCCACTCACCTAATAAGTGGACAACGCTGTCTCCAATTGTAAGGTCTGAGAGAGGCTTTTGGTAAAAACTACCATTTGTGTCAAATGTTAAGAAGCGATGCTCAAGAGTTGTTTTAACAGTATACCCACCTCTTGTCGTTACCTCATAGATATCTTTCACGCCATTATCAAATTTTGTTGTTACTTGTTTGTACCCCTGATGTGTTGCTGCATAATAGGTATTGTTACTTTTTACAATTTCCTCAATTGGCACCAGGCCACGATGGGTCATAATTTTTGTGTCTGCTGAAAAACAGCCGCCTTGTTGAATAATATCTTTTGTGGCAACAGAAAAAAGCTCTGCCCAATTACAGGGGCCCGAGGAAAATCCATTGACTTTTTTAACACGAAATCCTCGGGGACGAAGGGATGACAGGTTAATCCCTACCCCACCACCGTGTGCCATAATCTCTACCATTTGTTTAAGTGTCTCTAGAATTCCCCCGCGCGAATCCTTGGGGCTCGGAACCACAAAACAATTATAGAATGTTACTGCATAGCCTGTTCCTGCGCCAGCCAAAACTCTTCCTCCTGGAACAAATTTAAAGTCTTCCATTGCATGAAAAAACTTGTTCTCCCAGGTTTTTCGAAGTTTTGGCTGCTCTACTTTGGCAATCCCCCGGGCCACACGGTGCCACATTTGCTCTGGGGTTTTTTCCAATGGTTTTCCTTCCTTATCTTTCAAGGAATATCTGTCTAAAAATACTTTTTCTCTAATTCCTTGTAACTTCATATAATTTTTATTTGATTAGCTTTTGCACTTCTTTTTCAAAATCTTCAACATCAACAAATCGCTTAAAGACACTGGCAAATCGAATATAAGCAACTTTATCAATCTTTTTTAATTTATTTGCTATTATTTGGCCTATTTTTTTACTTTCTATTTCCACCGAGTCTCCGGTGCGCAGTTCTCGCTCCGCCTCGGCCACAATTTTATCTATCGCCTCAACTGGAACTGTTGTTTTCTCGCATGCTCGTATAATACCGTTTCGCAATTTCTCTCGACTAAACTGCTCTCGCTTGCCATCTTTTTTTATAACAATCAGGTGGAAATTCTCAACCCTCTCATACGTTGTGAATCTTTTCTCACACGTTACACAATTTCTCCGTCTTCGAATCGTCTCAAGATCCTCACTATCTCTTGTTTCAACCACCTCTGTTTCATGACTTCCGCAATATGGACACTTCATACATTTGGGTATTATACAATATTTTAAGGTTCATTGCACTATATCTAGTGCCAAAAAAATCATATGGCACTAAATCTACTGTGTCAACTAGCAATAAGTAGATCAAAAATATACAATCTTTTTTCTTAGCCTCAAATTGCTGATTTTTTAGTTAAAAGAGGAAAGTAGATTGTGATGGTGATAAAAAATTAGGTGCAATTGCAATATTTTATCCCTCTATTTTGGGCTAAGTAAACTAACCTGTTTTTCAAATTCTAGAATACGCTTATCCAAATTCTCCAATCGCTTCTTCACATCACCTGATGCTTGCTTTATCAAATCCGCCACAATTTCTTGGTGCTTTTTAACCGATAAGGCAAACTTTTCTAGAAGGCCTTTGGTATCCATTCCTTGCTTTTTTGCTTCTTTTAATTTTAATATACCTTGCTCAAAGTAGTTTTCGCCTTTTGAGATTGTAGATTCAGCCAGCTCTTTCTTTCCTTTGGCAAATAGTGCCTGTCCAGAAGACAAGCGTTTATCTGCTTGAAGAAGGCTTAACTCAGCTTTTTTGAGTGGATCAGCAACTAAAAAATCAATCAGCCTATCTCTGAATATTTTTAAAAAATACAGTGGGCTGTCAGGTAAAAGTCCAGGATATGGCAGCTGATAATCAATTGGCGTTGGAGTTTTGGAAAGCAGTGCCTCATCCGTCGCCATCTTCTCCTGCGCAAAGACAAGTTGAGCAGCAAAGAAAAAAATAATACTAAAAATAAAAATAGACAATACTTTCTTCATACATTCTAGCGCTTGGCGACAATATGTAATACATCACTCTCCATTGGCTTAAAAGGCTTCTTAAAAAGAGAGTCGTAGTAGAATCCCGCTTCCCCACCGTATGATGATACATTTGAAAATCCTAACCTTTTAACTAAAGATGTAATTTTCGTCTTGTCGAGCGGCACTAAAGACATAGCGTGTGTGCCTCTTGCCATCCATCTCTTAGCCCCTTTGTCAAAGACAGCAACATTGAGTGTAAGTAAACCTTCCTTTTGAGGATCGTAGAATCGTAAAAAGGCATGTTCCTGGTTTTTATTTATAAGGGATTGTCGGATATGAAAATCAAATAATCTTCTATTTATTTTTAGAACTTTTTCAAAGTTTGTAATCTGGAAAATCAAAATTGCTTTTTTATTAAGAACTTTACTTATTTCTGTAAGAATCTCTTTATAGTTTTTGTTGTGAGCAAAACCAGTTCCCATAAACATTGCTACATCGAATGTTTCACCTAATACTTTATTTAAATTTTTGTACTCAAGATGAATAAATCGTATGCGATCTTTTACTTGATTAGAAACACCCTTCAATGCTTCATTTGCTACATAAATCATTCGAGAGCTTCGATCTATCCCTACCACATGAAAACCTTCTTTAGCAAGGGCGATTGCGTGTCTACCTGTCCCACAACCCACATCCAAAACAGTTTTGACTTTCTCTCTTTTAAAAAGTTGGGTGAGGTCAGGAATTTCTTTTGCAAGTCTTTTCTCCCAATCAATAATAAGATCGTAATGTCGGGATAACCAATCATGAAATTGTTCATCTTGCTCAAAAGGAAGTTGTTGTCCAACTACTGCTCGAAAAATATCGCCTTGTGTCACAATACCAACCAGATTTCCTTTTTTATCAACTACCGGCAGACGACCAACTCGATAAACCAGCATATAAGATTGAGCCCGCATCAGAGGGCTGTCTACCTCAATTGTTATTACTTTCTCATTCATTATCTCTTTAGCAGGTAAATTAAAAATTTCGGAGACATTTTTCTCCATTGCTTCAAAATCCCTAGCATGAACTGGGTCTTCTACATATTCTTGCATTGAGGGGTAAAACTTTCGCAGGATATCCCGTTCGGTAATAAATCCTACTATTTTTTTTTCTTTGCAAACAGGGACACCATAGATGCCCCGACCAAAAATAAGTCGAGCAGCATCTTTGACCGATGTCTCGACAGTTACAAAATCCACTTGTTTTTGCATGACATCTAAAACTTTCATAAAGCCCATAATTTGTAACATAGAAAGATATGAATATCAAGTAGGATTAAAGATTAGCGGGTTTGTGGCCCTCGAAAGAAGTCTTGACTCGTGTCTCTTCCTTGATGTATTCTTTGAAATGCATCTTTGGACAACCTTGTCCACACTGCTCCACGAGATATAAATCTTCCTTGGCTAGAATCCCAACTTGCACAACTATCAGAAAACTCCATAACACCTCCAAATCCATGCTTTACAAAAACACTAAGCGCCCTTTGGTAACCCTCAACATCTTTTATTACATTTGCTCTTGCTTGCGTATACCCTAATCCGCCTTCTCTTGATGAAGCAAAAATATACTCGCAGCCTTGTACCACAAGCAAATCTCCTACTCCTCGACCTCGTTCTTGTGGATCTACAGCAAGCCTTGCAAGAGTGGCAACTGTCAAGCCTAATCCTGGCTTCTCAACAGTTACAGATCCAATAATACCCCCATCAGCATTTTGCGCGACGATCAAATCAAGATGAGGATTTTTTTCATAAAAATCTCTTATTCCTTCAGGGGTCGCGATAAAAAAAGTTAAGTTAGGATACCTTCTGCGTACTCTTTTTATCTCTTCGTCTGTCGCATCCATTGGCGCAACTCCTGCCAAATGTCCTATGATGTCTGGATGGCTATAAAGTCTGGCAAGCGGTTCTGCATCTCTCTCAAAATCGCCAACTCGTAGCTCAACACCACGTCTTAACGCTTCTGTTTCATCTGGCGCTCCTCCGCTTATTGGCTGTATTCCTATTGGCTCTCCTTCCAATGAATATCTTCCAATCATATAATTACTTTACTATCTAGAAAGATTGGGTATTTATACCATAGAACCTATAGGAAGTCAAAATGGTTATGTTTTGTATCCTATTGCCTCAAGGGCGAGTTGCAGGGTTTGGTCGGGGTCGTGATTATAAGTATTGACTACTAAATCATAATACTTTTTATCCCAGTAAACCCAGTTTTGATCATTATTAGTATAAAGTCTTCGCCACTTGGCAAGATTTTCTTCTTCTCT
>JACPGP010000003.1 GCA_016182425.1 Candidatus Levyibacteriota bacterium | reverse complement strand
TTAATAGCCTTTACTTCTTTTGTCAGCACCATAAGTTGTTTAACGATTGCCTCAATTGTTTTAGGTGTTACGGTTATTGCTTGATTCATACTATGATTGTACCAACTTTAGAGGGGAAATCAAGAATTAAAATTTTTTTGCTATCACCACCCTGCCGTCTACACCACCGTCTGGCTGCATACCTTCGGAATAGAGGTTGTTGTTATTTGGCAATGCGTAGGCCGAAATGATGAGAAATAATTACCATACGTTTTCTAAAATAAAAACGGTGAGCATCAAAACGCTGCACTCCCGAGTCAAGATGAATCTCTTTGCACATTTCTTTTTTGGCATACTCAACAAGAAAATCAAAAAGTTTATCGCCATATCCTTTCGAACGACTTTGACTATCTGTTATAAAATCATCAATATAGAGAAATTTTCCATGCGCGAGATTTTCTATAATTCTAAAACCTGCCACTGTTACTACGATACCTTTGTTTCTTATAAAGGCAAGTATATAACCATCTTTTTGTTGTCTATTTACTCTTTCTATAAATTCTTCCTTTTTTAATCCCGTTCTTAACTGCGCCATAACAGGATAACAATCTTTAATATCCTGCATGGATTTAGCAATATAAATTTTCATGCTGATGATGCTATTCTAGCATACTCTTTCCAAAGATGATTTTTGTACCATCTTGTCGTAAAAGCCCCTATTTTTAATTGTTGGCCCGTTTCTTCCACGTATTCAACAACTGATTGTATTACATTTCCTAATACATCCAGATATACCTTTGCAGTTTTAATGTCGTCAGGTTTATAAGGCTCGCCACTTTGGCGTAGCAGGCGAATATCGTAGGATCCTCTATATTCTGTTCCATCTACAACAACAGAAGCAGGTATTCGAAGGCTATGATGAATTTTTGCGTCGACATGTCCTCCATGATGCCAATCAACCTCTGTTGCAATATCGGGGATTGTTGGTGGATAAAACCAATCTCGTTTAAGAGGAATGCTATCTCGCTTCACATCCCCCGGGATAAAATGCCATCTGTTATATTCCATTCTATTAGCCATTGATTGTGAATCCTCTGCTATCTTATCATCTGTTTGGCTATCAACTATTTTAGATGAAGGAACAACACAACAATAAAAATCTCCTTTTTCTAGACTTAATGGCCCTGTTGTTAATAATTTGTGTATATCTCGGAAAGTGCTGGACATACCATAATCCGACTGAGTTATTTCCACCGCTGTACTAATAATTGACCAAACTAAAAGCGATAATGATAGCTCATCACGAGCAATTACTTCTCGAACAACACGCCTCCAGTAATCTTTATCTGACTCATCCGAGTTTTTATCTATTCCAAAAATTCTACTTATTTTGTCTGAAAGATTTTGTTTTACAACCTCATCTACAATTAGAGGACGCTCACCTAGAATTCTTTCTTCCCAACGAATAGTTAATCCGTTAATGTCTCTATAGCGCTGTAATTTCGAATTAACTTCCTGCACTTTTTGCCCAACCCAAAAAGCTTTCTCGTGAAGTGATTTACTTGGCCATTCCAGTGGAGATTCTTCTCCAAGAGCTTGTGAATAAAATACTGCTTTGTCATCAAAAAATCTATCTAAATGATTTGGCGAAAGTTGCCCTCCGCTAAATTCTTGAAGCCTAGCAGGACCCCCAGAGATAAATAAAAGATTTACGCAATAAATATATACCTGGTCCTCTTGTTGCCATGTATTAACAGGTTGACGTGGAAGCATTGTTAACAAACGATTTCCCCCCCATCAATAATGCGGTCTACAAGATTCTTGCCTGCGCGGTCGAAGGAGGAGTAAATACGATTTCTAACGTAGACAAATAAAGGTCCTGTATGCATAAAACTATCTCTTATGTTAGAAACTACTTGCTCCAACTTACCCACATCCTCCATTTTCTGAAGTTCTTTACTTACAAACTGTGCTTGCTGAAAAAAATCCTGATCATGTTTTGTCTTTTCATCTTCTAAAGATTTGTATTCTTCTGGTAAAAATTGGATTGCTCCGATAATAAAATGTGGTTCGGCGAAATTATAATTTTTTATATCATCTTGCAGTAAAATAGAAACATGACCTATTCTTCCTTCTTGAATTACAACACAAGAGTTTTCTATATTTGATGCTGGCTCAACAGGAATCAATTGGATTTCTTGCCTAGACTGAAGACGTTCCATTATTCTCTGCTCGAAAGGAGATAAACTATCTAATGCTTGTCTATAAGGAATTCTCCCGTCAAATGTCAACAAACGACCTAATCCATCGTATGCTGATCCTATCATCAAATTTTCTGGATCCTGAAGTTCTGCGAGAAGAAGGTCTGCCCCCTTTAAAAATAAACTCGAGCCGTTGTTTAAAACTTTCTCTCTCGCCATAAATAATAGCTACGGAAAATAAAGAGAATTTATACGATGAAGATTTTTTTATTTATCCTTAACCCTATAGTCCTCTCTTTTAATACCACAGATTAGGAAGAAAATCAACCATCAAAATACTATCGGCTCTTGACGGGAGGGATGGGGTGTGGTATAAAGGGAGTTAATCACGCCCCTCGAGCAATCGGGGGGGTATTTTTTAGATGAACAAATTTGCCTCTAATTTATCTATAGCCTTTGTAAAAATTCCCTTCTTAATCTGATAAACCTCCTTGCCCATATGACCGTGAGCAAAAATTACAATTACTTGTTTGTGTAAATCAATCAAAAGTTTATATAGAGAAGCAAAATCACCATCTCCCGAGAAAAACAAAAAAGTATCAAAGTTTTTTGACTGAGGTGCAGGTGGTCTGAAAGACTGCTTCTGCCCCATTCATTGCCAGGAGTTCGAAGGGGGCTTGCCCATCCGGGTACGGGGTTGTTGCTCCAGTTAAAGGTGGCAGAGGCCCTGGGAACGGTAATAGTATTTATAACATTCTGGCAGGAGCCACTGCAGCCCAGGTAAAAGTCAACCCTCAAAATACTCTGGGGTGGTTTACGGTTGTGCCTGTAGCCTCATTTCTTCCCCAATCCCTCGTCGTGGGGACCGACTGTAAGGATAAAGATTTGCTCCTTCATAACCTGAAATGTGAATCGGTAGTGGATGTCAATTCGTGCTTCAAAAATTCCACCACCGCCCATTTTTCTAGCATGAAGGGAAGGATGACGATAATCTGAAAGAAGGAAGGAAAACTGGCGATGCGCTTTCTTTTGAATATTTTGAGGAAGTTTAGAAAGCTGCTTTCTCGCTCGTGGGGCAACATCTAACTTCATAGATTATTAAAAAACTCAGCGAGTTCTTTTTTATTGTGAATCTTTATTCCCTTACCAGCCTTAATTTCCTCAAGTGCCTTTTTATCAGACCACGCCCACCACGCATCACTGCCGTAGGGAGGTTCTTCTTCAAAAAGCCTTGCTTTAATGGCTTTTACTTCTTTCGTCAATACAGCAAGCTGTTCAACGATTGCCTCGATTGTTTTAGGAGAAACGGTTATTGCTTGACTCATATGGTTTTATTGTATCAATTTGAGAGGAGAAATCAAGAATTAAAATTTGGTGGTTGTGTTTTTTATATTGGTTAGTATAATAAAAATTATGGCTGGCAAACGGAAAAGGTTTGCAGAAACTATTCGTATACCAGAACAGGCGCTTGTTCCACTTATTATTGGCGGTCTTGGACCTTTAGCTCACATTCCATTTCTTGAGGCGTTGCTTACTGCAAACCCAACTGCCAAAAAAGACCAGGACCATCCAGGATATGGGCTTATGAGCGCAACATCCATTCTCGACAGGACAGACGCGCTTAAAAAACAGGCAGCAGATGACCCAAGCGCTTATTACGAAATAGGCGGAAGAATACTGGCAATTGCCCAACAAGCAGAGAGAGAGGGTTTTGATTTTCTCGTAGTCATTTGTAATACTGCTCACGCTTGGCGGGAAGAATTGCAACCTTATTTACCAATTCCTTGGGTGCCGCTTATGGGATCCGCTGTTTCGGAAATACAGGAAAAATATCCACATGTAAAGCGTGTCGGTATTTTGGGAACCGATGGGACGATGATGGCAGGGCTTTATACAAAAGCAGTAAAAGACGCCGGATTAACACCAGTTAATCTTGATTTAGGTTCGCAAGAACAAGACGCTGTGATGTCGGCAATATATGACCCGGGTTTTGGTGTAAAGGCAACCGGCGCAACGGTTTCCGGCGAATCAATACGACTGCTTACAGACGTTGCGGATTATCTTGTTTCAAAAAGAGGCGCAGAAGTAATTATTGGCGGCTGCACCGAAATTCCCCCCGCCCTAAATGATAGTTACCAAAGAGCCCCTTTTGTTGATCCTGTTGACGCGCTTGCGCAAGCAGTGTTAAAACTTTCAATGGACAAACATGCTCAAATTCCCCGATAACTAAAACATATCATGCCATACAACCAAAAGCCAACGGTCAACCTCTTTACTGTTGCTCCTACTACCCTGCCATCCACACTACCGTTTGGCTGCATGCCTTCGGAGTAGAGATTATGTGTAGACCGAAATGATAAGAAGTAATTGCCATTCCGTTTAGAGATGTTTGTTTATATACTTGACGAAACGCTGTAAGCCTTCTCGGAGGATGTCTTGCGCATAACAGTAAGTAATACGGACATGATTTTCTCCTCCCTTTCCAAAAGCGCTACCAGGGACAAGCGCAACACCTGCTTTTTCCACCATTTCAAGCGCCAATGCAAAATCGTCAACTGGTTTTTTGAATTTTGGAAAAATATAGTACGCACCTTCTGGAGCAGAAAATTCTAATCTATCAGTCTTGCCTAATTCTTCCATGCAAATTTGCCTTCTCTTTTCGTATTCTTTCTTGAAGCGCAATATCTCATTCTTTGGGCCGTTAATGGCTGCGATGGCTCCATATTGAGAAGCGGCAGTCGGGCACGTTACCAGCGAATCGTGAATCTTAAAGATTTGGGAAGCAAGTGTTTTGTTGGCAACTAAATATCCAATTCTCCATCCTGTCATCGAATAAGACTTTGAGACGCCAAAAACAGAAATTGTCCTATCGGCCACTTCCGAAAAACTTGCCGTGCTAAAATGCTCTCGGCCATCATAGAGAAAATACTCATATATTTCATCACTTATAATGTATAAATTATGTTTTAGGGCAATACGGACAATCTCTTTTAGTTCGACTTTGGTAAATACTTTTCCTGTTGGGTTGCAGGGATTACAAAAAAGAATCGCTTTAGTTTTTTTTGTCACAGCCTTTTCTAGGAGTTCTGGATCAAGTATCCAACCTTTTGTTGTTTCCTGTAACGGAACAAAGGTTGGTGATTTTCCGCCCAGTGCAATTTTTACTTGGGTAATATGCGAAGCATAATCCGGGGTTAAAACAATCATTTCATCATCTGGGTTTAACAGTGTCATAAAAACTGCCATAAGCCCTTCGATTCCGCCGTGCGTGACAATTATTTGTTCTTTTTCGGTCACAATACCATTATCTTTTTTAAGCTTGTTAACAATTGCAACTCTAAGAGGTTCTATGCCAAACCCAATGGTATATTTATCGGTGAGATTTTTATCCATTGCATCTTTGATAGCGTTTTTAACGTAGTCTGGGGTAAAAAAAGAAGGTGTGCCTTGGGCAAGTGAAACAACGCCTTTTGAGGAGCTTGCCAAATTCTGCACTCGTTTGATGGCCGAAACTTCGATTGAGGAAACTACAGAAGAAAGTCCCTTTAAACCATATGTCTTTTTTTTGTCTGTCGGTTTCATTTTATTTATACTTTTTCTGTTTGTTATTCGTCATTCGATAATATCAATAATTGTGAATTTTGACAAGCCCTAATTTTCATAAAGCGAAAAGTTTTAGTCTGGCGAGACTTCTTTGGTGGTCAGATATTTTAATTTTTTCCAAAGATATGGATAGTCGGAAAGTTTCGGGAAGATTTTTTCTGCTTCTCTTCTTGTTTTTTCAATAAGAGGGAAATCTGAAAAACTGGCAATTTTTAATTGTTTTACGCCATGTTGCATTGTCCCGTACAGCTCTCCTGGACCGCGAAGACGCAAATCAAACTCTGCCAGTTCTGCGCCAACATGCATGGTTTCCATTGCGCGGATACGTTCTATTGTTTGTGAGTTCTTGATTTCGGTAAATAATAAACAATATGATTGTTTTTCTCCCCTTCCCACCCTTCCCCGGAGTTGATGCAGTTGTGCAAGACCAAAACGCTCGGAGGCCTCAATAAGTATAATTGTTGCATTTGGGATATCAATACCAACCTCAACCACAGGTGTTGCGACCAGAATGTCAAGTTCTTTGTCTCTAAATTTTTGCAAAACCCCGTCTTTTTCTTTTGCTTTCAACCTGCCATGTAACAGTCCTAATTTTAGGTTTGGAAATACCTCTTTTTGTAGCCGTTGGTATTCTTTTTGCGCAGCCTTTATTGTTTGCATGGTTTCTGACTCTTCAATAAATGGGCAGATAATAAATACTTGATCGCCATTTTCTATTTGCTTTTTTATCCATTCATAGGCACTTTCTCTTTTTTCCGATCTGACAAGCCAGGTTTTTATCTTTTTTCTCCCTTTTGGCATTTCATCAAGATAGGACAAATCTAAGTCGCCGTACAGAGTTAGCGCCACAGTTCTTGGAATTGGGGTGGCGGTCATGGTAAGAAGATGGGGATTTTTACCCTTTTGCCGGATAATACTTCGCTGTTCAACGCCAAACCGCTGCTGTTCATCAATTACAACGAGCCCCAATTTTTTAAAGTTAATCTCGTCGGATAACACTGCATGGGTACCAACCAAAATATCAGCTTCGTCTTTCCCTTTGTGGGCCCCGGTTCTTAGGCCAACTTTTACTCCAAAAGGTTCAAGTAATTTAGAAATTGTCTGATAATGTTGAAGGACCAGAATTTCGGTTGGTGCCATGAGTACTGATTGAAATCCATTCAGGTGTGCAATATACATGGCAATGGCAGATACAACTGTTTTCCCGCTGCCAACGTCCCCTTCTAGTAATCGGTTCATTGGCTTTTTTGAGGCAAGGTCGGCAAAAATATCTTTGACTGCTTTCTTTTGAGCATTTGTAAGTTCAAACGGCAACTTTTCCCAAAATTCTTCAATTTGTTTTTGGAATGTAGTGATTGTAAAATGATGACCGACAAGCTGTTTTTCCCAAATGCTTCTGCGTTTCAAAGCTGCAAGTTGCAGCAAAAAAAGCTCATCAAATGCCAGGCGTTCTCTTGCTTTTCTTGCTTCCTCAAGGTTTTTTGGAAAATGCGCTTTTTCAATTGCCTCTGAAAATGCATAAAAATTGTTCCGCTGAATAATTGAGTCAGGAATATACTCGAGTAAATTTTGTCTATATTCCTGCAGTGTTTTATATATTTGGCGGCGCAGCCATTTAGAAGATACGCCTTTTGTTTCAGGGTAGATCGGCACAAAACGACCAGTATGGATTGTTGGTGAATCGTCGTTTATAGTTTCGTACTCCGGTGACTGAAGAACTAATCTGCGAGAAAACCAATCGACTTTACCCGAAAGCGATAATAGATCGCCTTTACGAATCACATTTATTAAAAATGGTTGATTAAACCAAATAACATCAATTTCCCCTGTTCCATCTTCAACTTTTGCTTTTTGCAGCCTTTTGCCGTTTTTGGTGAATTCATTTTTAATCTCGGTGACTGTTGCTTGAATAGTGACTATTTCTCCGGCTTGTAACTCGTTTATCCTTGAGATTAGCGAGTAATTTTCGTACCGTGAAGGAATGTGATAGAGGAAATCCTCAAGTGTGATAATTCCTAATTTTTCAAGCCTGTGGGCATACATTTTGTAGAATCTACCAGCATTAGAAATTGGCGTTTGTAAATCCATACAAAATTTAGAAGGCTGCTACAAGGATAAAAATGGCAGTACAGATGTTGCGATAAGAGCAAGAGATGTAATAATAACAATTATCTTCCAAAGCATACGGTTTTTTCGTACAAAATCCATAGGTTTATAATAGCATAATTAGTGCCAAAAGGCACGGCGATGAGTAAATAGCATAACTACTCCTGCTTTGTTTGCAGCATCAATTGAGGCCTTATCATTAATAGACCCTCCTTGCTGAACAATACAGGTGATACCATACTTTGCTGCTAATTCTACCGAATCTGCAAATGGAAAAAAGCTGTCGCTGGCAAGTATTGAGCCTTTTGCGTATTTTCCAGCTTGTTCTAGTGCTATTTTTGTGGCTCTAACTCTTGATGTTTGGCCAGTTCCTATGCCTCGTGTCATTGGTAAATCTTTATCAACGACAATAACGGCATTCGATTTTATTCTAGAGATAAATTTCCAGGCAAGTTGCGTTTGTTTTAACTGCTGCTCTGTTGGTTTTTTCTGGGTAACAGTCTCCCAATCTTCAAACCCACTAACATCGTCTGCTGTTTGAAGAATAAATCCGCCGTCGGCAAATTTTGCTTCAAGTGGCGCTGCCTTTGATGGAATATCCTCAAATTCATAAATACCCATGCTCTTTCGCACTTTTTTTAAGAGCGAAAGCGCATCTTTATGTATTGAAGGTGCGGCGATAATGTCTATATTCCCATGTCTCTCATCTTTGAATGCTGCAACAACTGCTGCGGCCTTTTTGTCAACTGCAACATTTAAAACTATAATTCCTCCAAAGGCAGATTCTGCATCAGCTTCAATTGCTCGTTGTAGTGCTTCTTTTGGACTGTCTCCCAGGGCAATGCCGGCAGGATTATTATGCTTAATAACGACAGATGCTGCCTCGCTAAATAGTCTTACTGATGCAATGCCGGCATTAATGTCTGTAAGGTTCACAAGCGATAACCCTCTTCCTGCCAATTTACGAAGGTTTTTTAATGGTGAGTTTGTGTTGGGAGAAAGATAGAATGCAGCCTTTTGATGAGGGTTCTCTCCATACCGAAGATCCATAACTTTTCTGCCTGGAAGGGTTACTTCTTTTGGAAAAAGATCTTTCTCCAAAAATTTAGCAATTAGACTGTCATAAAGGGATAAATGTGCAAATGCTTTGGCTGCCAGTTCTTTTCTAAGTTCAAATGGCATTTTTTTAAGTACATTTGCCACTTGTCCATAATCATCTGGATTAACAACTACAATTACATGTTCGTAATTTTTTGCAGCTGCTCGAATCATGGTTGGGCCGCCAACATCAATGTTTTCGATCGTTTGTTCTTTCTCGAAAGGATAGAGATTACAAATAACAATATCAATTGGTTTAATACGTAATTTTTTTGTCTCTTTTACATGTTTTGGATTAGATCGGTCAAATAAGATTCCTGATTCGATTTGAAAACTTATTGTTTTCATTCTACCGTCAAAGCTTTCAGGATTACCTGTGATTTCTTGAATGGGGATAATTTGTACTCCATTTTCTGTAAGGTGTTTTGCAGTACCGCCTGTTGAAATTATTTTGTATCCTAAATTTGCAATTTGTTTTGCAAAATCAACAATACCAGTCTTATCAAAAACACTAATAAGAGCGTATTTTTCTTCCATATTCATTTAATTTTTATCCTTATAAATTTCCTTTTTCCTACTCTTACAATTGAACCATCTGTTCCTGAAAACGGTGCATTGGGATCGGTTATTATTTCCTCATCAACTGCTACCCCGCCCTGCTCCATCAAACGTTTTGCTTCTGATCTACTAACTGCCAGTTCTGATTTAACAAGAAGATCTACTAAGGACTTTCCGGTCGACCACGAAAATTCTTTGATATCATTTGGTAGTTCTTTTTTTTGGACAGTGCTCTCAAAATACTCTTGTGATGGTGTAGCTTGCTCTTCACCATTGAGCTGCTTGACAATTTCAAAAGCCAGCCTTTTTTTATTTTTCATAAAATCATTATTCATTGAATTAATTTCATCCATAGGCACGTCAGTAAGATATTCAAAACCTTTTGCAACAACATCATCTGGCAAAGCCATGATTTTGCCGTACAATTCTTCTGGTTTATCGGTTAGAGCAATGACATTTCCTTCTGATTTGCCAATTTTTATTCCTTGCGAATCTGTAAGAAGAGGCGTAGTCATAACAAATTTGTCTTTGTTTAGCATTTCCTTGACGAGTTTTCGACCTGCAAGCATGTTGAACGTTTGATCTGTTCCTCCAAGTTCTAAATCTATTTTCATTGCCACAGAGTCATATCCTTGCAAAAGAGGATATAAAAATTCACGTAAATTTACGTCTTCCCCTTTTTTCATCCTTTCCACAAACAAATCTCTCTCGGATAATTGTTGCAGAGAAAAATGTCCAGCGATTTCAAGTATGTCTATTAACCCAAGTTTATTAAGCCAATCACCGTTGTATAAAATTTCCACGTTTTCGGCATCAAAGTCAATAATATTTCCTGCCTGCATAACATAATCTTTGGCATTTTTTCGAAGCTCATCACGAGTCATGAATTTGTCGCGGGCTTTTGTTTTTCCGGACGGGTCTCCTGCTTGACCTGTACCATCGCCGATTAAAAAAATTACATGATGGCCAGCTTTTTGCCATTGGGAAAGTTTTCTAAGTCCTACCATGTGGCCGATGTGGAGTTGTGTCCCGGTTGGATCAAATCCTTGATACAATCGTAATTTTTTTCCGCTTTTGAGAACCTTCTCTAATTCTTCTTTGGAAGGATACACCGTGTCAACGCCTCGTGTAAGAAGTTCTTCAATCCTGTCCATGCTCAAAGTATAACAAGAAAAGTTAAAATTTGCTATACTACAAAGACGATGTTTGGGTTTCGTAGTCGCCGTCGCGAACGCTACTATAGGTCGAGCAATCTTTTTTTGGTAGGGAATTTTACTAAGCTGGCCTTTTTTGGCACGATTGGCTTCGTTTTATTTTTAGTCATTCTCTTTTTTTGGTACAGTCGAGACCTACCAACTCCAGGGAAACTCTCGGCAAGTAATCTTTCTCAATCAACAAAGATTTTCGACAGAAATGAGGTTTTACTCTACGACATTTTTGAGGATCAGAACAGAACATATGTGGAATTAAAAGAAATTCCCAAAAGTTTACAGCAGGCAACAATTGCCATTGAAGATAAGGATTTCTACACCAATCAGGGATTTTCTCCTATGGCCTATCTTAGAGTAGCCAAAGACGCACTGCTTTTTCGGCGTGTTACCGGAGGATCAACGCTAACACAGCAGTTGGTCAAAAATACCCTGCTTACCTCAGAGCGAACTCTACCTAGAAAAATCAAAGAACTTATTTTAGCAATACAAGTTGATAAAAAATATTCCAAAGATCAAATTCTTGAATTGTATCTAAATATCGCTCCATATGGAGGAACAATGGTAGGTGTTGAAGCAGCAAGCGAGGGGTATTTTGGCAAAAAAGCTAAAGATTTAACCCTGGTAGAATCAGCTATTTTAGCAGGGTTTCCCCAATTACCCTCTTATTACTCTCCCTATGGATATAATAAGAAAGCATATATTAATCGAACAAAAGACGTATTGCGACGAATGCAGGAAGATGGATATATCACAAAAAAACAGGAAAATGATGCCGTGAAATCCTTAGATAAGGTTGAGTTTTTGGCAAAAAGTCACGCAATAAAAGCACCACATTTTTCCTTTTACGTCAAAGATCTTTTAATAAAAAAGTTTGGAGAGAACATAGTTGAACAAGGAGGGCTGCAAGTAACGACAACTCTTGATTATAAATTACAAGAGAAAGCAGAGGAAATTGTAAAGGAAGAGGTGGAAGCAGCAGCCTCTCTTAAAGTTGGTAACGGAGCAAGCATTGTTCTAAGTCCCAAGAACGGAGAAATTTTAGCAATGGTGGGGAGTAAAGATTTCTTTGCCACAGAGTCAGGAACTTTAAAAAAGGCGCCTTTTGATGGACAGTTTAATGTCGTCACCCAAGCGCTTCGTCAACCTGGCTCCTCCATAAAACCCATTAACTATGCAGCAGCCCTTGCTAAAGGATTTACTGCCTCTACTCTTATTATGGATACCAAGACAGTCTTTCCAAATCAGGGCGAAAAAGATTACACACCTGTAAACTATGATGGAAAGTATCACGGTCCCGTACAGGTTAGATTTACTCTCGGATCGTCTCTGAATATTCCAGCTGTAAAGATGTTGGCAATGGTGGGAGTTAAAAATATGTTAACAACTGCATATAACATGGGTATTACCACGTTTGCGCCAACCGATGAGAATATTAACCGTTTTGGATTATCAGTAACCCTGGGAGGTGGAGAGGTGAGAATGCTGGAGATGGCCTCCTCATACAGTGCATTTGCTAATGGTGGGTACAGGGTTGAGCCAATTTCGATTCTAAAAGTAACTGATCGAAAAGGAAAAGTGCTTTTTGAGCAAAAAGAAGTTTCTCCCAAAAGAGTGCTAAGCGAAGAAGTGGCATTTATTATTTCACATATCTTGTTTGACAATAATGCCAGACTGATTACTTTTGGAGAAAATAGTTACTTAAATATTAGAGGTAGGGAGATTGCGGTAAAGACAGGAACAACTGACGATAAGCGCGATAATTGGACAATTGGTTGGACGCCAAACGTGCTGGTGGCTACATGGGTGGGAAACAATGACAATAGTCCAATGGGAAATGTGGCATCTGGCGTTACAGGAGCTGCTCCAATTTGGAGAAGGATTATCTTAGAAGCATTAAGAGGGAGATCAAATGAAGACTTTGAACAGCCGAAAAATGTTACTGCCGTCACGATTGATGCCCTGGGCGGAGGGCTGCCAGTTGATGGACAAAAAACGAGAGCTGAATTCTATATTAAAGGAACCGAGCCGCAGGGGGCGGCAAGTATTTATAAAGAACTTAAAGTTTCTAAGGAAGACAAAAATAAATTAGCGTCTGATTCGGAAATTGCAAAAAACGAATATGAGACTCGAAAATTCATAAGTTTTACAGAAGATGATCAGACTTCGCCTGATGGAAAAAATAGATGGCAGGAAGGAATAAATGAATGGGTAAATGAGCATTACAAAGATGACCCGCTCTATCATCCCCCAACCGAAAAATCAACCCGGGTTGTTTCTGACACCCCCACCCCAGCCCCAACCAGTACTCCTACTCCAACTGCAACGCCAGCACCATAAACAAACTTTTACTTTCCACCTTAGAGGTGGAACAGATACGCCACCTCTGGTAATGTTTAATTTTCTGTGGCTAGATGTTTTATTCGGTCTAATGATCGTTGATAATCTGCTTGATCAAAAACAAATTGTTTATAAGACTCTATATTTTTGTAATTACCCATAATAATCTCCTTAGCGCAAAAATTTGATTTTACTTTACCAATGAATTCAGGGAAAGAGGAATAGGGATAAGCTTCAAGGTCCTTTAACGTTTTAACTACAAAAGAAGTATAGGGATTCAAATGAATGTATCTTGAAACATGAACGAGCTGCTCTTGAGTTTCAATTCTTACAGATTTAAACTTTCCTGTAAAAAGCGGTCCTGTCCTTTCCTGTTTTGTATTGAAAAATCGGGTATAACTATTAGTAAAATTGCTCATAAACGTTGCAATACCAGTATCCTTTACTTGTCGTAGCAGAAAATGAAAGTGATTTGACATGAGGCAATACGAGATTAATTCCACTAAGAAATTCTTTTGCTTTGCTATATTTTCGAGAAGCCCAGCCCTATCTTTTACAGATAAAGACAAAAGGCGAGAATATTTTATGGGAGGATTGCTGTTTTGGTAGTAAAAGATAGTTTCTAACGCCCTATCGTAATCTCTCTTACTAAGAAATGTGGGCTGTGAAGCAACTCCTCTATTGAAGATATGATACAACTCGTTGTTTACCAATGGGATTTTTCTTCCTGGCATATATTATAAAGATAGCGTAGTTCAAAATACCCAAGGTGTCAATAGCATTCCACCTCTAAGGTGGAAACTTTTACCTCTAAGGTGGAAACTTTTATTATTGACACTAGATTAAAGTTATTCTCTACAATAAGCTTAGCAAATTGCTTTGCGGACTTTTTGTATTTTTTTTCTAAATCATTTGCTGAACAGAAGACTGCAATGTATTTCATTATTCTTTTAACTTTACTCCGAATTTTTCTTTGAGGGATTTAATAATTTTTTCTCTAATTTTTGCTACCTCTTCATCGGTGAGGTTTTTCTCTTTATGCTGGTAAATAATGTGGAATGTTTTGCTATCTTCAAACTGATCAAGAAGAGAAACATCGATAATCAGCGGACTTTGTTTTTTAATTTCTTGGATTATGTCCCCTATTTTAACTTTTTGGTTAACAATTATTGTAACATCTTCGGTAATGCTTGGATATTTGGGAATTGGCGAAAACACTTTTTTGTTTTGCATTTTTTCTAAACTTGCGGAGAAATTAATTTCAAAGAATACTCCATCCTCTATTATCTCAATATTTTCTGTTGGATCATAATCTGTACCAAGATCAGCAAACATTCTTCCAAGTAATCCTTTTACCTCATAGAAAGTTTTGTTATTTGATATTCCAGAAAGAACATAATATTCCTCCGCTTTATCTACTGTTTTCCCTTTATATACTTTTCCAATTTCAAACAAATTAATTTCGTTAAAGTTTGCTTTGTTTTGATAGAGTGCTTTTATAAGGTTTGATTTGATTGTTGGTCTTAAATATTCATATTCGCGGCTTACTGGGTTATCGACGCGTATTGCATTTATCGAATCAATCCCTAAGGAGTTTAAATCTGCTTCGCTTATTAAGCTGTAAGTATAAACTTCAGAAAACCCACCGGCTACTAAAAATTGTTTGGCTCTTTCTTCCAGTTTATAACTTTTAAAATAGGGGGGATTTTTTGTAGGCACCTCTCCAATCGGCATTGTTTTTGGGAAATTATTATACCCATACAATCTGGCAATTTCTTCAATAATATCCTCTTGAATTTTTAGATCATTGCGATATGTGGGAATGGTTACTTCAATAATCCATTTTGTTATTTTTGGAGAAAGATTAAGATAGGTTAAAATATCTATTATTTCTTTCTCTGGGATTTTTATTCCAAGAATCATACTTAGTTTATTTATGGGGAGTGTAATTTTCCATGGTTTGAAGTCTTCTGTTTTTAGATCATATATCTCACTTGCAATTTCTCCACCTGTCAATTCTAAAACAAGATTAGCTGCCCGCTCAAGCGCTTTTAACGTGCCGTCTTTGTCTACCCCCCTTTCGTAGATTGCCGATGCATCACTTCGCAGCGCTAAAGCTTGAGATGTTTTTCTAATATGAATTGGATCATCAACTGTTGCATGCAAAAAAATGTTTTTTGTGTTTTGTGTAATTCCGGAATTGAGTCCTCCTTTTATTCCAGCTAAATCAATAATTCGTTCTTTATCTTTTATAATGATTGCCCCTTTTGGTAAGTAATATGTTTTTTCATCAACAGTTGTAAAACTTTCCCCTCCTTTTGCTTCTAGAACCGTCATTTCTGCGCCTTTAATTTGGTCATAATCGAATGCGTGGAAAGGGATGCCCAGTTCAAACATGACGTAATTAGTAATATCGATGATGTTATTAATTGGTCGAAGTCCTACTTTTATTAATCGTTCTTCTAGCCATTTTGGAGAGGGTTTGATAATAATGTTTGCAATACAAATACCAGTCCATCGGTAGAATAATGCGTAATCTGTTTTGAGCTTTAATGAGAGTGATTTTTTCTTAGGAGTTGGGATGGTATATTCATTTAATTTTATTTTTGTCTTTTCAAGCGCTGCGATTTCCCGGGCAATGCCAATAATAGATAATAAATCTGGACGGTTTGGCGTTATTTCAAATTCAAAAATAGTGTCATCTCCTTCTTTGATAATTTTTTCTGTTCCAAGTCCAACTTCAGTAAGTCTCTCTCCAAGTGTTTTTGGTGAAAGTGTAATATCGACGTATTTTTTTAGCCAGGACAATGGCGCTTTCATATTAAAATTGTTCCAAAATTCGCAAGTCTGGGTTTGTTAAAAGCCTCAGATCATCCATTTGATATCGCAAAGTGACAAGACGAGAAAGACCAATTGCAAATGCAAAGCCCGAAAATTTATTTGGGTCATATCCAACCGCTTTTAAAACATTTGGATGAATCATGCCAGCTGGCATAATCTCGCTCCAGCCACTTTGTTTGCAAAAGCTACAACCTTTCCTCTTGCAGACACTGCATTCCATATATGTATCAACACCTGGCTCAACAAATGGGAAATTTGTGGTGGCAAATTTTAGTTTTGTTTTTTCTCCCATAAGCTTTTTCAGAACATAATCAATTGTTCCAAACAAATCAGTTAAACGAACATGAGTATCAACAAAAAATCCTTCTACTTGCCAGAATTCAAAACCATGAGACGCATCAACCTGTTCGTAGCGGAAATTTTTACCAGGAACAATAACCCGGAGGGGGGGGTTTGCTTTTTCCATTACTCTCCCCTGCATAGCAGATGTCTGGGTCCGCAAAATAATTTCTCCTGGAGTTATTTTTGTGTTTCGAGTATCAAGATAGAGTGTTTGTTGGGTGTCTCTGGCCGGATGATTTTTGGGAATGTTTAATACTTCAAAATTATAATAATCTGTTTCAATCTCCGGCCCGTCGCAGGGTTGAAAACCAATACCCTTAAATACATCAACAACATCATATAGTACCTGTGTCATTGGGTGCAGATGTCCAATACGCGGTTTAATCCCAGGAGCAGTAATATCAATCTGTTCTTTTCGTTTGTTTGACTCAAGATTTTTAAGTTTTAATTCTTGTTCTGTAATTGTTTCTTCGATTGTTTTTTTGACTTCATTTGCAAGTTGGCCAACTTCTGGACGTTTTTGTATGGGTAGTTTTGCAATATTTTTGATTGCTATGGTTAATCTCCCGCTTCGTCCTAAAAATTGCAGCTTTACTTCTTCGAGTGCTTTTAAATCCTCTGATTCTAAAATAAGTGTTAGGGCGGAATTTTTAATTCCAATTAGCACTTCTTCCATAAGTTCTGTCCACCTCGGAGGAGTCATGGCCGTACTCTTGTTATAAATTCTTTATATTTTGGATACGTGCCGTGAACTAAGGAAAAATAAGTCTCTTTAATTCTTGTGGTGATCGGTCCTGTTTTACAAACGCCAATTGGGCGGTTATCAATTTCTACAACCGGTGTTACCTCGGCTCCAGTGCCAACAAAAAACACCTCATCAGCTTGGTAGAGTTCTGACCTGTCGATAACTCGCTCAACAGCAGGAATAGATAAATCGTTTTGGCACAGCATCATAATTGTTTGCCTTGTGATGCCAACTAAAATATCTGATGACACAGGCGGAGTTATTACCATACCATCTTTGACAATAAAAATATTTTCCGCGCTACCTTCGGTAACATGACCCTCGCTATCTAGTAAAATTGCTTCCTCAAAACCGGCAAAAAGGCTCTCTGATTTGGCCAGTGCAGTGTTAACATATGAGCCTGTGATTTTCCCGCGGGGCGGAATGGCATTGTCAGCAATTCTTCGCCAGGAACTAACATTTGCCCGTATTCCTTTATCAACATTAAGATACCTGCCAAGCGGCACGGTATAAATGGCAAAACCATTTTTAAGGTTTTTTAGATTAAAATTACCAACCGCAGGATCTGCTTTGTAGGCCAAGGGGCGAATGTATAAATCGGCTTTTTCAAAGTTTTTTTCAATAAGTTTTACTGTTATCTCGCACAATTCATTAATACTTTCTTTGGGTGTAGTCATTAAGATTTTGCAGGACTGCATCAACCTTTTGTAATGGTCTTCCATACGAAATATCAGCAAGGCATTTTCTTTTTCGCTATAATAGGCTCTGATTCCTTCAAAACATCCAGTGCCGTAGTGAAGCGCATGAGTTGTTATTGGCACCACTGCCTCTGACTCTTGCACAAACTTGCCGTTTAGATACATAATTCTTTTCATAGTTTATTTTTCTAGTCTATAACTTTCCGTAAAAATTCTCTGCCAAATGTCTCTGATAAATTCTTTCGACATGCCTTCTACTCTTTTTATTAACGTATTTATTTTTTCTTCTTCCCGTGTGATATTTTTTATTGGTAATTTTTTTTCTTTTTTTATTTTTCCCAGCTTTTTAACCAGGGAAAAACGTCGTGCAAAAAGTGTAATTATCTGTTCATCTATGTTGTCAATTTGTTTTCGTAAGGCTTCTAACGTGTACATAAAGCAAGTATATCATGTTTTACCCAAGAACCGAATGATTGGACAGTATGGTTTGAGTGCCCCAAATGTTTTGGCAAGTGAAATATTTTTATTGCTCTTTTCAAATTCAATAAAGAAATGGTAATCCCATGCATATTTTCCGCCACTGGGTCGCGACTCAAGTTTTGTGAGATTGATTTCATGTGCCGCAAAAACGTTTAGGATATCCCGGAGGATTCCGACTCTATTGTGTACTGTGGCAAAAACAAGTGTTTTGTTATTGCTTACACCGTCTAGTTTTAATTTTTTTCTGGCAATAAGGTAGAATTTTGTTCTGTTATTAGGATTGTCTTCTATATTTTTTGCTAGAATTGGGATGTTATATTGTTTTGCAGCAAGTTCGGATGCAATATAGGCATATCCAATTTTAGGGTTTTTAAGAGCCGCTGTGGTGCTTGGGGTAGAGATAGTTTTGGCATGTGGTAAATATTTTTTAAGCCATTCTCTACATTGTGACAACGCCTGTGGGTGAGACGCAATAGTATGGATATTTGCTAATTTTTTTTCTTTGGAAAGAAGCTGTTGATGAATAGGAAGTTCAAAAGACCCAATAACCATTAAAGAAAAATCTATTAAAAAATCAAGCGTTTCTCTAACTGTTCCTTCAATTGAATTTTCCGCAGGGACAATGCCAAGGTCAACATCGTTGTTTTGCGCTGCTTGGAAAATATCAAATATTGTTTCATAGGGAATTTTTTTGTTTTTTGGCAGAGCCGTTTTAGCAGCAAGGTGCGAGAATGTTCCTGCTGGCCCCAGATATGCCACAAGAGTTTTTTTTGGTAAATGGATTTCTGTTATTTTTGTTGGTAGAGTTATCATTACTTGCTTAACCTGGGCAAGTAACCTATTTGTTTGCAGTGTGGAAAAGCTGGCAAAATTTTTTGCCAACTCCTGTTCTTCTTGAAACATCTTAGTAAAGGCAGCTTCATCTTCTTTTTCGATAATGTTTTCTAATTTTTTGGCCTGAACAACAAATGCCTCCAGCACTGGTAGAAAATAAGGATTGTAAAGCTGTAAGTCGCTGGTAAGTTTTATATCCTGATCAAGGACTCTGCCCATAATTAAGGATTGCAGGGTAAAGATAGGCGTATGCAGTTTGTTTTCCAGAACATTTTTGTGCTCAAAAATAATCTTGGCATATAATAGATTGATGGCATTGGTGAATGCTTGAATGTAGGCCATTTGATAATCGTGTTCTTCCGGAGATACCTCGATAACCTCAATACCTGCTGATGTGAAGAGATTCCTCAAATACGTAACAAATTTATTGTCCTTCTGTTTGCAAAAAACAATTTTAAGTTTTTGGTCTATGGTGGCACTTGGGCCAAACAGAGGATGCATGCCAAGAGTTGCTGATTTTGACTCTTTCATTGCCTCAAGTGGCATGACTTTAAAAGAGGTAAAATCAGTCAAAAGCTGTTTTTTTTGCATGTGCGGGACGATTTGTTTTAGCACTCGTTGCGTTTGCGAAATCGGAACAGAAACGATAACAATATCCGCCTTTTTAACTAGATCTTTAAACGACAGAGGTGTTTTTCTTCCTGCGATAAGTACAGGAATATCATGGTCTTGAAAAAATCTGGTAAACCATTGTCCTGTTTTCCCGTTTCCTCCAATAATACCAATAATTGGTTTTTCTGTTTTCATACGTGTTTGATTTTCAGATGTTTTATATAAGAATTGAAATTTCTTTTTGTTTCTGTCATTGAATCTCCGCCGAATTTTTCCAAAAAACTTTCTGCTAAAACAAACGCCATCATGCTTTCCGAGACAACCCCAGCGCGAGCTACCACGCAAACATCCGACCTCTCAACTGTGGCAACATCAGGCTTTCTTGTCTGAATGTTAACAGTTGGCAACGGGTCATAAATTGTCGAAAGAGATTTGTGATAGACACGTACCACAATATCCTCTCCGTTGCTGATACCACCTTCTATACCTCCCATGTTGTTTGTCTTTCGTTTTATACTGTTTTTTTCAACTGTGATCACATCTTGCACTTCTTTGCCGCTTTTTTGAGATGCAGCAATTGCGTTTCCGATTTCAACAGCCTTTATAGAAGGGATGCTCATTAAACTTTGCGCCACTCTTGCATCCAATCTTTTGTCAAAATGGACATAACTGCCAAGCCCCACAGGCACGTTATGGGCGATAATTTCCACAACTCCACCAAGAGTATCTTTTTGCATGCGGGCGTTAATAATTTCTTGTTTCATTGCTTCGCGTGCTTCTGAGTTTAAAAACTTTTTGCAGACAGCGCCTACTGCTACCCGCATCACTGTTTCACGAGCAGATGCCCGTTCCAAAACATCTCTCACATCATCAAAGCCATATTTTAGAACTCCTGCTAAATCGGCATGTCCTGGTCGAGGTTTAGTCACTTTATCCTCCCACTTGGCTTGGTCTCTATTTTCCACAAGTAGAGCAATTGGGCTGCCAATGGTTTTTCCAAACCTAACACCGGAGAGAATTTTTACCTCATCTGTTTCTATTTTTGCCCGTCCTCCCCGTCCAAAATCGTGCATGCGCTTTTTTAATTCGCGATTTATGTCTTCATGGGAAATCAACAACCCTGCTGGCATGCCTTCTAAAATGGCAACCTCCGAAAGTCCATGTGATTCCCCTGCTGTTAAAAATCTAAGCATGTTTTTTCCTTTCTGCATCTTCTAGAGCTTTTTGCATAATATCTTTTGGCGCTTTGTGATCTGTGAAAAGCTCAAATTGTGGAATGGCGCCGTAAAAAACCATTTTATCTCCATAAACCGCTTTTGCGCCAACAGTTTTTGCCGTCTTTAGTAATTTTGTTTCTTTTGGCGTATAGACTATATCATACACGACATGGTGCGGTTTTATAAATTCACTTGGAATTGGCATTTCATTTTCTTGAGGTGTCATACCAACAGATGTTGTGTTTATGATGATATCCGCAGATGCGATTTTTT
>JACPGP010000018.1 GCA_016182425.1 Candidatus Levyibacteriota bacterium | reverse complement strand
GTGAACGCTCTGTTTTATCAATGCAAGTTTTGAACGCAAAGGCGCATAGCGCATACCAAAAATCAGTCTGTTTCTAGTAATGTAATAGTCCTGAAGAGTTGATCCAGACCCTCCCGCCGCACCTGCGTTTTTGTGCCAAAGTATTGCTTTTGGCACATACATAATGGCGTGTCCAGCTTTGTTTATGCGCATACTTAGATCAGCGTCCTCATAGTAAAGAAAGTATTTCTCGTCGAAAAATCCAACTTTTTCAAACACTTCTATTTTAACTAAAAAACAGCAACCGCTTGCAAACTCTGTTGGCTCCACTTGATCATATTGTCCATTATCAACCTCATCAACGCCACGATGTTTCCCAACAACATTATCCCAATCAATAATTCCTCCCGCGTACCAGATAACTTTTCCTAATTCTCCTTTTTTGTATCGATCCTTATGAAACTCGTACCCTTTCGCAAAATAAATTTTAGGAACAACAATGCCAATTTTTTCATCGGACCCTACATTATTTCCTCCAGAAAAACCCAAATTCTCATTGCTTTTTATTATTTTAACTGTATCTGTTAACTGTGAATTATCAACTGTGAATTGTTCTTTTGGGTTATTATCAACAACAATAATTTGTAATTTGTAATTTGTAATTTGTAATTTCTCAATGCTCTGTAAGCATTGAGTTGTATTCCTCACCCCGCTATAGTGAACAATAACAATGGCAACTTTTTTCATATTGGCTATCTCTCTTATATGTTTTATGGAAGTTTGCTCAATATTTTGTAGACTATTCTTTTGAATGGATTCTTTGTTTCATTTCTCAATACTGTTAAAAACCAATATCGAAATTCATCTGCAATCTTTCTACATTCTTTATAGATGTCTTTTACAAAGTGCCTACTATTTTCTTCAATAAAACCCTGTCTCTCCCATACCTTCACATATGTAATCTCCATGTAAAACGCTTGTAAGAAGCTCAAAACAAGCCCATGAAGACCGTCGCGATAGCCTCGCTGCAAAAAGAAAGTTTTGAGAAAATCATTAACAGGAAACCGCAATGCATCAACCCAGGTTAACTTCCGACCAGATGCAATAATACGCACCGCTTCATTTTCGGTATAAATTTTATCCATTTTATATAAAAACTGTGCAATTGATGCATAATTTTCATGCAACATGGGCTTTGTGAGCTTTGCTGTTTCTCCTTCTACTTTTATATACTCATGGACATGAAGTTGTGGAAATTTCCCTTTTCCTATTCGAAAAAGCCGCAACTGATAATCTGGCCACCACATATCGCTTTGTATCCATTTTCCAAAAATAATATTTTTCCTAGGAATCCAGAACCCGCATACGCGGGAATTTGCAATTACAGAAAGTATTTCGTCTTTGAGCTCTGGGGTTATCTGTTCGTCTGCATCAAGGCTTAAAATCCAATCTCCAGTCGCTTTTGAAAAACCAAAATTTTTGTTGACATTAAGCATCAAGTTATTTGGTCTTGTGTAGATTTTATCTGTGTATTTTTTAGCAATAGCCACCGTGCCGTCTATTGATGAGGAATCAACAACAACAATCTCATCCGCAAAGGACGCAGAAGTTAAGCAATCTGCAATTTTTTTTTCTTCGTTGTATGCAGTTACAACAACTGAAAGCATCGTATTTTTCATGTTTTTTTAAGAACTAATGCCAGATCTTTCTTTACTTGCTTTCCAACTAATAAATACATGGAAAGTAGATAAATAATACCTCCTATCATGATTATAATGCTTGTGCTTAATAAGTCTTTCGCATAAAACCTCGCGGCAAAAAAAACAAATATGCTCATGCCAAGTGAGCATAAAAACGGTTTATCGATACTTTTAAGAAAATTAAAATTGACAATCTCTTTCACAAAATAGATGGTTACTCCAATAGTTAATGTCACTATAAAAGAGGCAATCGCAACACCGCTATATCCAAAAAAGTAAATACCAAGCGGCGTTATAGTCCACGTTAGCACTGTCCACATTATCATAAGTCTAAGAGTTAGCTTTACGCGACCGGTGGCATCCAAAACATTCACCAGTATGCCCGATAACGAGGAGACCAAAGCATTAAGAGAGAAAAATATTAGGCTGAGGATAGCCGGCTCCCACTTCTGCTGCCAACGAGGAAAATGGTAAATAACATAAGGAGCAACCGTAATAAGACCAAAAAGCAGGGGAAAAATAATAGCGCTTACTAAAAAAAGCGATTTTTCAATAGCAATTTTTAGAAGCTGGGTATCGTCCTGAATTCTAGCAAATGTGGAAAAGGTTACTTTTGTCACATTATCTACAATAAAACGATACGCAAAAAAAGCGTTTCTTTGTCCAAATCCTATGTATCCAAGTTCAACAAACGAAAGGGTCTTTGCAAGAAATAGTGTAAGCGCATCGTCTTTTATTGTTGCCAGAATGTTCTTTGCCTGAAACTGGATGCCAAAACGAAGGCTTATAAGCGATTTTCTCGTAATACCCAAGCGTATTTTCCAGGGAGAAACAAGATAATAAAATGGAATGCCAATAACGCCTGATATCAGAAACGCCCAAGTATAACTGTCTATGCCAAACCCACGAAGAACAAGTATCACAAGAATCATATTAAATACCAGCGACTCCACAATTTGCGGGATAATAAGTTTTTGAAAATGAACTTTTCTCTCCAAAAGAATTGAAGGAACTACCTTAAATGATGACAAAAAAATGGAAAAGACCAGGACCAAAAAAAGTCTTTCCGCATCTTCTCCCAGTTTAAAAAAAGAGGAAATTTGCCCTCTTAAAAAGAGGGTGGCGACAAAAACCATGAAGGTCAACAACATCTGAATAGAAAAAGCTGTCTTAAGATCGTTTTCCTCCAGTGATTCCCGCTTTTGCACAAGCGCGGCGCCTAATCCAAAATCAGTAAAAAAACTAATAATTCTCTGTCCTGCGATCGCGGCAATGTATACGCCAAAATCTTTTGGAGAAAGAACCGTAAAAATAATAAGCGATACGCCGTAAGAAATGATATTAAGTAAAAATGTCCGCGATACTAAGGCGAAAACCCCCTTCACCGACCGCTTCCCAAGTGCTGCTGCGTTAAATTCTTCCATATTACAAATTTTCCCAGGGACGACTCCCAAGAAGACGCCAAATTACTTTTATGTCTCCCCAAATAGTCGAAATGAGACGTACTGTAGAGCCTGGATTATCTACCCAGTGGATTGGTAATTCATAAATTTTATAGCCACTTTTTTCGCCAACAATAAGAAGTTCTCCGTCGAAAAACCAATCGTTGTCTTTTATTTTGGGGACAAGCTCTTCAACTACCCTTCTTTTTACTCCTTTAAAACCGCATTGCGCGTCGCTAAAATGTGTTCGAAAAGGTATGCCTATAAAAATAGTGTTCAGCGTGCGGGATGTAATTTCCCGTAAGATTGTTCTCCCTTCCACTTTTGCTCCATATGCCAGACGCGACCCAATCACAATGTCGTATCCACTCTCAAGAACACTAATTAACTGCGGTAAATGGATAAGATCGGTCGAAAGATCCAAATCCATATAAACGCAAAAATCGCTTTTTGAGAGACTCCATGAAAGCTTAACTGCTCTACCTCTTCCTTTTTGTTCGAGTCTAAGGTGAGAAATTTTGGGATTTTTCTTTACGATCATTTCAGCAATAACGGGCGTATTATCCGAAGATGCGTTATCTGCTATCGTAATGTGCCAATCGTATTTTTTGAGATTTTTCTCGCAAAAATCGGCCAGGACAGTTATGTTTTTCCCAAGCTCCTTCTCTTCATTAAAGACAGGCACTGTTATTTCAACGCTAGGTTTTTTCATTTCTTCCTCGCATAGATTATACCAATAATAAGTATCACCATACCAATCGTAGACAACATGTTGGCAATCTTTTCTAAATTTGTTTGCTCGAATCGTAAGGGAGGAAGTTGGTCTTTATAACGCTCAAATAAACTTTTATGATTTTCTACCGTTACTACAACACTTTTTTCATTTACGTTTTTCTTTGGGATATCAACGTAAGATATTGGAAGTTTAACATTTACTGGTAGATATTCATCGGAAATTTTTGAAGCCGTCCATTTTAGAGCATATTCATTTGTATAATCTAAATAAGTTTTATGAAGTATTGTCTGCGGCTGGAAAAGTTTTATATTAAAAAAAAGAAGCAATAATAGAATAGTACCAGCATATGTATAGCGTAGTTTTTGCTCTCTTATTAGCCAAGCTAAACTTCCTGCAAGAACTGATGAGAAAAATGACGCCAGTAATAAAAATCTCCATGGGTATTGCAAAAACGCCATAAGAGGTATCGCTTCCCATAGATCTTTCGAAATCTCGGTCATGAGAAATATTGAGATTAGAAATCCCCCAAACAAAAACCATACTATTCTACGTCTAAAAAACAACGCCATGAGAAATGAGAAGATGCTGGTTATTATATGAAGCTTTCCAATCTTAAAAGAAAGCCCATCAAGACATCCTTTTATTGAACCGCCAAATCCCCAAGGACTATCCCACAACTGTTGGATGCAAACAAAGTGATCACGGAAATTAGCCCCACCACCGATTTGAGATGTAACATTTGTGTACTTCATTTCAAAAAGGGCAGGAAGCCAGTAAAAAGCGGAAAGCAGTAAACCAAGGAAAATAGCGTATAGCGTATAGCGTTTAGAGTGAAACAATGCAAAAATAACTAAAAATGGCATTGCCATAAGAGCAGTCAGATTATGAGATAAAATCACTCCTGCAAATCCTATTGAACCAATGAGGGGAAACTTCCATAACCCGTAAAAAACTAGGGGGAGAAATGCATAACCCCATAGTTCCCCTATTGCACCGCGAACGTATATGTTTACTGCGTGATAGGGAGCGTACATATAAAAAATAGCTGTCACAACTCCTCCAATCTCTCCCCACAAATTTCTTGCTAAGAAATACATAAAAATTCCTGCTAATACTACACCAATTCCAATCATTATCTTTGTTGCCAAAAGAGCATCAAACCCAGCTAGTGTTAAAAACCCACCAAAATAGTATGCAAGCGGCGCATAAAAATTAAAAATAGGATACCCATATCCGTAGCCCAAATCTGCAACCCAGCGAACAGGAAACATACCACTCTTTAGGGCTTTCCCCATTTCAAAAACTCGTGCTACCTGCGTATCATCATGTATTGGGAAAAACCCAGGAGTAAAAAGAGGCTTTATTGCCCAAAACGATAGCAATAAAACAATAATCAATCCCCAATATTTCTTCATAATCTTCGTCTCCTCAAGAATACAAAACCTAAAAGCATCCCAAAACTGGAAATTGAAAGAATATCGCCGAATAATCGTACCGGTGTTTCTGAAAAAATAAACTTTACTGTACTTTTATCCTCTACAACAGAAATATCCATAACACCATATTTATTACTGTAATCTATTTCAATCTCTGCACCCCCCACATATGCCTTCCATCCCGGAAAGTAGACTGTGTTTACTCTTACTATTCCACTATTCTTCATATTTACATCGAAATGTATTTTTTTATTATTAAAAACAAGGTTCTCTATTTTTCCCTTTCCTTCCAAAATCTCCACCTTATTTTTGAAATGTTCTGTTGGTTTTTGCTTTACCCAAACTGGCATATACTCATCCTGTACAGTGGTGGTTGCTTCGTTGGTCGCGTAATATAAATCACCCTTATCAAGGGTAACTTTAGGTTTTACATAAGGGATTGCTGAAAAGCCAAGTAAACTAAGTAATGTTATGAATATAATAATTCTATTTTTTTCTTTAAATTGATCCAGAATATAAGCAGATAAAAAGGATGTGCTTAAAATTGCTATCGATAAAAAACGGAACGGGAACTGAACAAAAGAAACAGGTAAAATTTCCCAAAAAATATGGCTGAGGGAAGTGGCAAGAAATATTGAAGAAATACATATGAATAAAAAATATGAAGAAAGGGTAGATCTCTTTCTATAGACAATGGCACACGCAGAAAGAATAACAAAAATAGTAGATAATCCAATAAGATTGATATCTGAAAAATACTCCCCAAACTTTGAAATTTTTGTTTGATTAAACACTGTATATTGCAAATCGTAAAGAGCCGGAATCCAAAAAAATGCAGAAAGACCAAGACCAAAGAAAATAGCGTACGGCGTATGGCGTAAAAAACCATAGACTGCAATTATCGGAAGAAATAAAACAGCAAGTGTGTTGTGAGAAAGAATAAGCAAAGCAACCCCTAAACTTGTCCAAAAAAGACTTTTGCGCTCAATCTGCCACAACACAAAAGGCGGGAGCGCTAAAGACAGCGTTTCCCCAACCGACCCGCGAGCATAGATATCAAACAGATGATACGGGGTGTAGAGATAAAAAAGTGCCCCCAATAAGCTTGACCATTTCCCAAAAAAAGATCGTAACCAGAAATAAGAAAATATTGCCGATTCAAGAAGAGAAATTCCAAGTGTTATTTTTATTGTATCAACAAACCCAAATCCCAAAAGTTTTAATATCTCGCCAAGATACATAAATCCCGGATAAAGAAAATCTGCAACCGGATAGCCATAACCATAATTTAATCTATGCAGAAACCGCACCGGAAACTGCCCATCGGCAAGGGCCTGATGAAAGGCAGAAAAGCGAATAATCATCCATTCTCCATCATCGCTTTGAAAAAAACCCGGATGAAACAATGCAGCAATAGCAGGCAAAGAAAATAATAATAAAAGCAGAAAAATTGTATGTAATTTTAATTTCATTTTGTCTCTATTATTGTAAACATTATTTTACCATTAGGCAGAGAAACGTCAATTTTTTGATATTCTTTTTTTACAAATTCCGGAATTTGAGATGGGACATCAATAAGAAGCCTATTGGAAATCTTTATGTCTTCTCCCCAGTTTATTTCTCTAAACTCATAACGATCAAAACCTTTTACATGAACAAAACCATCATCTGTTGGTAAGTAGCGAATGGCTGATGCTTGGTATTTTTCCGGATCGTACTTTTGGTAAAAGAGCAAAAAAATATAAGGTGAATATTCGGGTCTGGATATCACTATCTTTTTAGGTAAAAAACGTTTCTGTGAAATTAGATTAGTAAGATTCTTATATCCTGCCCCCCAACTTTCGCCTTCGTTCTTGGGAAAATGAACAAAGTAACGATCAAAATATATTAAGACATTAAAAAGGAGCAGTAAAGAAACAATACCAGCCGCGATATTTTTTATACTTTTGAACCTGACCATGACCCACTCTCTTGCTTTAACGTATCCAATTGCGCTAATAAGAGGTAGAATGGGAAAAATAGCAAACATGCGATTGGTGTGTGGCGCGTCTTTTGTAATGCTGGCAGCCATTGGGGCAATTAAAAACCACCACAAAACAAGCCAGCTCTCTTTGTTTTTTTTGGCCATGATCAGATATAAAATCCCAAGAAAAAGAAATGGTGCTTCTAAAATATACATATTACCAAAATTGGCAATGTTATGTGCTTTATTGTCACCGCCTTTTATAAATAAAAACTCTGGAGAAAAAGACTTAAGATAATTCTGAAAGATTGCTTCGGAGGCAAATATGAAGCGGTTATGAAACGTTTTTGCAAATAGTGATTGCGGGTTTTCATGTTGGTTTCGAGGGATTTCAATTTTTGCGTGCACAATTGCCGGATCGCCAAAAATACCAATACCTGAAACCTTGGTTGTGTTTCCTCCCAAAGTATAAAACCCAATAAAGCCGCTTAAAAAAATAAAAACTAAAGAAGCGATTAAAAAATATCTAGTTTTTATAATCGCCTTTCTATAAATAATAATAATTCCACATATAAGCAGTGTTGTAAAAATATAATTTCCAGCATACGTAAAGTAGGTTAACGCCAGCATAATTGCGCTGGGGATGATAAGCCAGGCCTTACTACTTAAACTTTTGAGAAAAAGTAAAACAGCTAACGTAGTCAAAAAAACTGCTGTGTTTGATTCGGATTCAACTCGAGAAAGATGTAAATGCCAAGGAGATAAAGCAATTAAAAACATGGTCAGAAAACTTAAAAAATTGTTATGGAAAAGTTGTTTTACCAAAAAAAATGTTACAGCCACTGTGGCAATGCCAAAGAGCGCTGACGGAAGACGAACTCCAAGCTCCGACAAACCAAATACTTTTATAAAAGGCATGCTTACATACATATAGAAAGGCAGTTTCCAGTCGCCGAATGACTGAAAAGAAAGAGGAAGGAAACGGCCGTACTCGTCTTTTCCTGTTTGCAAAAGCGAGTATGCCGTGTAAGCAATCGATGCCTCGTCTCTGTTTACCCCCGGGGGAATATCCGAAAGTTTATAAAGCCTAAGAAACAATGTCAAGAAAAGAACCACAAAGAAAATAAAAATAAACTTTTTATCCATAATTTCCTGTCTTTTTTTGTAAGATGACACAAACAAAAAAAGCCGCTGCCATACTTATTCCCGTAATAGCAAGTCCTATCTTAAAAGAGAAGGGATCATAAGTAAAGACGACGCGATGTTCTCCCGCTGGAACAGCAACTGCCCTAAAAGCGTAATTTGCTCGGTAAATATGGGTTTGCTCCCCATCAATAAACGCTTTCCAGCCAGGATAATACACATCTGAAAGAAAAAGAAAGGCGGCAGTACTGGTATTCAAAGTAAAAATGGTTTGATTCGGTTGGTAGGAAAGAGGTTGAAGTTTACTTAAATGATTTAAATTACTCAAGCTCAACTTCGGGTCTTCCTCTAAAAGAATTGTTTTTGACGGATTAAACGTTGGCGAGAAAAATATATTCTCAAACTCCTCTTTTGTTTGAAAAACTTGATACGAAGAAGCCAAAAACGCCCGCGGTAAAACATTAAGGTTTTCAAAAACTTTCCATCCATTTTTTTCGTACACCAGCTTGAATCTATCATTTGGGAAAGTTTTTTGTGTACTGGCATTCTCTGCTTTATCAAGAATGTACTTTATTCCCAAAAGGCGCAGCACTTTCAATCGATATGGGTTGGAAGAGAAATCTTCTTCCCCAAACCCATGCGCAATAAAAGCATCTGATCGAGTTTGGGTGGTAAATATAGTTTCTATCTTTCCGTTTTTTGATGACTGAATAAACTCGCCATACCGTTTTGGGTAAAGAGGATCGTAGCCGTCGGGTGAGTAGAGAAATTCTGCTGTGGCAAAATTTGCTTCGATCGCGGCAGCGCCATATCCCCAGAATCGATTTATACCTGCTTCTTTTTTGAGAAATTCCAAAACTTCCGCTTTGGGAAAAATAAGTTCTGGTGGAGAAAACGGATTAAATTTATGGAATGATCGAAAAAGATCACCAGCTTGAACAATAATAAGAAAAATAAGTATGAAGAATTTTATTTTTGTTTTCAACGTACCGATCAGTAAAGAAAATAGGATGGTGCATAAAATTATTGTTGAGTATAAGAGACTTCGTAAGGATAATTTCGGATAGATAAAAACGCTAGCCCACAAGATAACAAAAATTAAAGCGATTGGGGCAATCCAATAAAAAAACTTTCTCATGGTCATCTTTTCTTTTTGCCAGAGATCAACTCCAAAACCAGATACTATTGAGAGAGAAAAACAGAAGAGGAAAATGGCAAGTGTGGGAGCACTGGCAGAAAAGAGAGGAATACTAAATCTATATAAGAGTTGTGTGAATGGATTTGATGTCGCCAAAAAAAGAACAATCATGCAAGACATCCCAAAAAATTTCGTAATGTCATTTTTCTTTTTTATGAGTGCTAACAATACAAAAAATAGAGGAACTAATCCAATTGATGTCACTTTTCCAATGTATGTATCGGAAATAATGTAATTTCGTGTTGCCGGATTGCCAAAAAAATCTGGAACAAAAAGCATAGCAAGCTGGTAGGGCTGAATAAGAATCTTATTGACTAAAAAATCGTAATCGTGGCTTACTCTTGCTGATTGACTTATAAGCTCTGTACCCGGCACAAACTGTATGGCGCCTATTCCTAAAGAAAGAAAAGACAAGCAAGCAATAGTCAACAGAGATCTTTTGACTCCCCATGCTCTGTATGCAACATAGCAGGCAACAAAAACGAAAATGTAGATAAAAATCTGAGGATGTCCGCCAAACTGAGAAGCTACAAGAGAAAAAATGAATGGTATCATCCATGCTAAGGTCACTTTCTTCAAAAGATGTTCTATCGACAAAAGGCTAAGAGGCAGCCAGAGAATAACCTGACCTATGGTGTTATACTCAAGCCAGACAGTCATAAACGAGGAAAAAGAAAACGAAAGCGCGGCAAAAAATGATCCAAAAATGCTGATACTGATTTTTCTGGCGTAAAAGTATGTAAATAAACTAGCAAGCAGGGGTTGAAACATCACCAATATGCTCCATGCGAGGGGCTGCGATATCAAAAAATACAAGACATTAAACGGGTAAAAAACTGCTGATTGGAAGTTTGCCAAAAGTGGAGCGCCCGAAAAATTGTATGGATTCCAAAGAGGAAGCTCTTTGCGTTTTAAGGTGTCTATAGTCAAGGCTTTCCAGGGGTATAACTGACGAAGCACATCAAAATACTGGGCTTTATTGGGAAAACTTCCAGGATTGTATCCTGTATACGAATAGCTTTTCCATGGATTATACTCCGCCACGAGAAGATCGCCGGGAATAGGAAGATAACCGTAGAGAATAGTTTTATAGAAAAATATTCCTGCAACAAGCGTAAAAAAAAAGCTTGGGATAACATGTTGTCTCCACATTGTTCTTTCCTACTTTTTTACCTTTTTCAGATCGACTCTATAGATATACATATACCAATCACCTATTCCCTTGCGGTGTTTTGCGATAAATGTAAGAGGCCAATCGGGTGCTTCTTGCGTTTGAGAAAAAACAACATATACAGACATTCTTTCTGCTTTTTTTAGTAAATCTTGAGGAATTTCCTTTGGCACAGGCCATATTCCCCGTTTATCAACATTTTTGTTGTCGCCCAGGTAAATTTCCACCGCATTTGTGGGCAAGCTGCCGAATGTACCCTCGGTTGCGACATAAATTTTTTGCGTTTTTGCTTCATTTCCTAAAAAATCAATCATTTCTTTAATGCCGCCTCCTGCCGGCCAGTTGTTAATATACTGTCCTAAATCGGCAGAGGGAATTGGGGCGTGGGCAAAATCAGTGAGAATAAAGTAATCCGCGCGAAGAGGAGCTATGGCAAACGCTAGAAATCCAGCCAGCATAACAACCTTTTTCTTTGAGAAATTTTTAAGTGAATTAAGAGAGTATGCAGCAAGAGGAAGAAGATAAAGAATCATAAAGAAAATAAATCTGGGGTACAATAGGCGGGCAAAAAGCGCAAGAGCGACAAAAGGGAGCAAAAACCAGATAATAAGAAGTATTTTTTCTCGAAAGTTTTTTCGCTCCACCAAAAATGCGCCCACAATCAACAAAAATCCCGGCCATGTGACGTAGGTAATAAACCAATCCCATACCCCCCGCAGGTTCCCATAAAAGAACTCAAACGGGTGTGCAATCCACTCATGAAAAGGATAAATAAACACCGCATTTTTGTCTTCGATGATGTGGAAAAAAGGCGAGAGCCGCTGAATAGAATAATAAGCATATGCCAGAACAACTGCGATTATAACAAAAGTCAACCATCGAAGTAATCGAAACCATCTATCTTTTTTTCCCCAGTCAAAAAGAAGCAGAGTAAATGGAAGAAGATAGATACTAAAAAATCCGGATGTTTTGGTAAGCACGCCCCCTCCTGCTATCATTCCCAAAAGGAGCGCCACATCTAGCCTTAGCCTGCGAACAAGAAGCACCGAGAGAAATAAGCTCCAAATGGCAAAAGTGCCAACAAGACTATCATAGAGCGCCATTCGATCGTACACCAGCGCCATGGGAAAGATAATATACAAGATGCAGGAAAAGAAACCAATCCATCTACTATTAAACAACTCTCTTCCTAAAAAAAACAATCCAACCGTAGTGGCAAACCCTGCAAAAACAGAAACAACTCGACCGGAAAGCAGCGGATCCTGGATAAAACGCATTGCTATCATTGTTAACCATATAAAGGAAGGCTGCTTTCCATCGGTCAGGGAGATAAATCGCCAATTTGCGTCGTACCTTGCAATCTGCGACCAACGAACGTAAATTGCCTCATCGGTAAAAAGGGGAAGCGTATCTATTCTATAGAGACGAGAAAAGAAAAAGAGGATTGTCAAAAGAGTAAAAAAAACAAGTTCAAAACGGTATTTTTTGAGGATTTGCATATTTATTTTCCTATTTTAGCATGTTTTTGGTAATTCTTTCGTAAGCGCTCTCGTAACCACCAAATAGAGATAACAAGCAGTGAAACTATTATGCCTGTAATTCTTGTCCAAAAAAGCACTGTCGGGACAGGCGGATCCCAGTTGCCAAGATAGAAAAATGGCACATATTCAAGAAGTGAAATCAGTGAAATAACAATGCTTGGAATTAATACAAAGTATTTTTGGGCAATAAATGCGGCAAAAGGCAAAACATATAACAGATACCAAGGCTGATATGTGGTACGGAAAGAGGCAAAAATGACTGGAATGATCATTGCGACAACTGCTAGGTAAAATATGTATCTTTGAACAATAATTTTATACATAAATATTGGAAACAAAAAAATGCTGGCAAATTTTACTCCAATGGATAATATGAGTAATAAAAATGAACGATAATATTTATTATCCAATAAAAGATTAATAGCCCATACACTTAAAAATATCATAAATATATCGTTATGAGCGGAAACCAAGCTCTCCACTAAAACAAGAGGATTTAGAGCGAAAAAGATCATGCCAAAAAGTTCGTTTTGTGGAGAAAACCTTTGCAAGATCTTTTGTATGTAGTACGTTGTTCCTAAAAAACTTATAAAGGCAAGTCCCTTAAATAACATCATGGTGAGAAGTAAAAAGCCAAACCCCAAAAAAGAAAGGGGAATAGATGTAATAAGCCAGATAGGACCATACGGATATGTACGATGCGTCCAGTGCATAAAAGAAAGCATGGGGTCACCCGGGTAATCAAGCGCCTTATGTTGATAGGGATTCTGATGATAATAAGTAACAATTTTTGCGTCAAAAATATAGTTGAATAAATCGTATGAAAAGGCATTGTAAGAAAAAAATAAAATGCCGCTTGCGGCAAAGATAATAATCCATATCTGTTTTTGCGAAAGTAGTTTTTTCTGTGCTAGAATAAGAAACGCTACATAAAAAAGGGATAAAAAAACTATTGTTACCATATACCAAACAGTGGAAAAGGGGCGCTGAAAATAGCCGATCTGTTGGAAAAACTTTTGAAACACTTGCCAGACAGACCACTCGGTTAGTGTTAATCCCAAATCAACCTGGGTAAAAGAGAAGAAAAATAATGAAATTACGGCTATTAAATATCCGCTATACAGCAATTTGAAATTTGACATTAGTTAGTTATTGTATTTTCCCTTCAAATCATTTATTTTAATTCGAAGCAAATCAAAAAATCCATCAATTGAATCTTTTAATGGACTAACTCTACGCGTCTCTACATAAAGCCAACTTACCGGTACTTCTTTAATTTTGTATCCCATTTTCTGCGCAAGATATAGAAGCTCCACGTCAAACCCAGCAGAAACACTTGATCCCGATACCTTCTTAAAACCATCATGAAAATCGTAAATCTTTTTAAATAATTTTTGTGCAACATTTTTTTTAAATATTTTAAATCCACACTGTGTGTCAGAAATTCCAGGAAGACCAACAAGAAGCGTTCGTGTAAATACCATCCCCTTTGCCATAAGTATTCGTGTCCAAGGAGCACCTTTTCGTATGTTGCTTCGAGAACCAATCGCAATATCAAAACCTCTCTCAAAATATGGCAATAATTTATCAAGCTCCTCAATTGGCGCTGCCTGATCCATATCGGTAAACAGAATAAACTCCCCAACTGCTGAAAGTACCCCAGTTGTGACTGCGCCTGCTTTACCAAGATGCTCATTTTTAATAAGCTTAAACTTGGTATTTTCTTTAGTAAAGCTTTCGACAAACTCAATACTGCCGTCTTTTGAACCATCGTCAACAACTATTACTTCGTATGAATAATTTTTTTTATTAAGAAAATGCTCAACTTTATCCAAAACACCTTTTTGCAAATTTGCCATTTCGTCGTAGGAGGGAATAACAACAGAAAGGAAAGGTTTCTTCATTAAAAAAATTATACCATGTTTCTGTTGCGAGTAAAACGTTTTTGAAGTAAAATAGAGTAACAAGCCCCCTTCGTCTAGTGGACCAGGACGTCGGGTTCTCATCCCGGAAACAGGGATTCGAATTCCCTAGGGGGCACTACTATTTAGAAGAAAAAAACAAGAATTAATGATAGTGCTAAGACAGGAAGCAACCACGTAAGATTCGGGTGCTTGGCCAATAATTCATCTATCTGAGATTTTTTAGCTCTTGAAGAGGTTTTCTTTTTCTTCTTTGCCATATTATTTACTATGAAACAAAAATCCCCTCTTGTCAAGGGGTTATCCTTATGCTATAGTTGCTACATGTCACTTGCCAAACGAAAAGCTCTATTTTTAGGACTCTTCAGTCTAGTTGGATTTGTTGCTCTGCAGATTCCCTTTACCAAACTTGTTGGCAGCAACGTTTCGTTTACTCTTTTTGATTTCTTTGGTCCTATTGCAGGAGCGTTTTTAGGACCAGTTCTTGGTGTTTTATCTGTTTTTATTGTGGAAGTAGTAAATATGGTCGTTAAACAAGCACCGCTTACCACAGGATCGTTAATTAGGCTCTTTCCCATGCTGTTTGCCGTGTATTATTTTGGCACGTTTGCCAACAAAAAAAATCAAGACAAACGAATACTAGCAGTGCCGCTTCTAGCAATTATACTTTTTCTTATCCACCCAATTGGCCAAACAGTCTGGTATTATCCACTTTTTTGGACGATACCGCTTTTTGCCTACTTAAAAAGAGATCATCTTCTTATTCGAAGTCTTGGCTCTACCTTTACCGCCCACGCTGTGGGGGGTGCGGCATGGATTTGGGCATTTAATCTTAAAGCATCGGTTTGGCAATCCCTGATCCCTATAGTCATTCAAGAAAGACTCCTTTTTACCCTTGGTATTGCAGCCTCGTACATTGTAATGAAACAAGTGCTTACCTTCCTTATTGCCAAAAAACTTCTCCCAAGTCTTGATGCGATTAATCCGCACCATGCCATATAATAATTTACGCCTGAAACCCATTTCGGGTAGACCGTTTTTTTACACCAGTTTTGTCGCAAGTGCCGATGGCAAAGCTTACGTCCGCAAAAAGGGATACTGGCCAATTGGAAGTAAAACTGATTATGATGTATTTACACATTTAAGATCCTATGCCGATGCAATAATTGATGGCAAGAACACAGCCATTAGATTTGCCAAATACACCATAGACACTATCCATAGCGAAGAATTTAAAAAACTGCGTAAAACAAATGGGAAAGCCTATCTTCCCGAATATATCGTATTAACTAAACATCCAGACGAAACGCTTAACTCTGTTTTACAGAATCCCTATCAATTTCATACAACTATTTTTAAAGAGGATGTCAGAAGTCTTGTCAAATATCTGCAACAAAAAAATAGAAAAACTGTTTTCGTTGATGGTGGGCCGCATGTGATTGCGTCGTTTCTTAAAGAAAAACTTCTTGATGAAATTTTTTTAACCATTGCTCCACGAATCTTTGGCAATGAGCAAAATTTGGCAATTACGATGGTTGAGGGGATACTTTTGGAACCAAACGAGGTGAAACTACAACTTATCTCCATGGAACAAATCGAAAACGAAGTATATCTTCGCTACAAAATCCTCTATTCCTAATCTGCTGGGCGTGGTTGAGAAGCATGTAGAAGTGGACGACTAATACTTACTACTTCTTCTGTTTTTGGCTTTGATAACGGTTTTGTGAAGGCAAGACTTAATACCTCGTCCATGTGTTGGACAAAAACAAACCTTAAATCTTTGAGTACCTCTTTTGGCACATCTTCTAAATCTTTTTTATTGTCTTTTGGTAAAATTACTGTTTTTAACCCTGCTCTGTGCGCTGCAATAACTTTTTCTTTGACACCACCGATCTCAAGCACTCGTCCTCGAAGTGTGATCTCGCCAGTCATACCAACGGTTCGTCTAACAGGAATTTTAGTTAGAGCTGAGGCAATTGCAGTGGTAATGGCAATACCGGCCGATGGGCCGTCTTTGGGAACTGCTCCCTCTGGCACATGGATATGGACATCAAGCTTTTGGTAAAACTTATCAGAAAGCCCTAAAGCTTCTGCACGAGAACGAATGTAAGACATGGCTGCCTGAGCTGATTCTTTCATCACATCCCCCAGTTGCCCTGTTAATATAAGGCTGCCTTTTCCCGACATAAGAGCTACTTCAATAAAAAGAATGTCTCCTCCTGCTTCTGTCCAAGCAAGACCTGTGGACATACCCACTTCGTCTTTCTTCTCGGCAATGGTGGAGCTATACTTGGCGGGACCAAGAAACGTGTTTACATTTTGGGGTGCAACAATAGTTTTTGCCTGTTTTCCCTCAGCCACCATTTTTGCTACTTTTCGAAAAAGTGCCGCTATTTGCCGCTCGAGACTGCGCACTCCTGCTTCGCGCGTATAGCGCTCAATGAGATATTTTACTGCCTCGTTTCTTATGGCAACCTGAGTTTGCTTTAAGCCGTGGGCTTCCATTTGTTTTTTAAGCAGATAATCGCTGGCTATGTGAAACTTCTCATCTTGAGTGTAGCCGGCAAAATGAATAATCTCCAAGCGATCCCTAAGTGCAGGTGGAATCGTATCGAGCACGTTTGCCGTGGTAACAAACATCACGTCGGATAAATCAAACGGCGCCTCAAGATAATGATCGGAAAATTGATTATTTTGTTCTGGATCCAATGCTTCTAAAAGAGCCGAGGACGGATCTCCTCTAAAATCTGTGCCGACTTTATCGATCTCATCCAGCATAAAAACCGGGTTTTTGGTATCTGCGTCTTTAATGCCCTGGATAATGCGCCCTGGGAGCGCGCCAACATAGGTTCGTCTGTGCCCGCGAATTTCTGCCTCATCGCGGATTCCTCCCAACGAAACGCGGACAAATTTTCGGCCCAAAGCCCGAGCGATTGATTTGCCAATCGATGTTTTACCAACCCCCGGCGGTCCTACAAAACAGAGAATCGGGCCTTTGGTCTTCCCAGCCAGCTTATGCACGGCCAAATACTCAACAATGCGCTCTTTGATTTTTTTGAGTCCGTAGTGATCTTCGTCTAAAATTTTTTCCGCGGCTTTTATATCAACGTTATTGTCGCTTTTTCTACCCCATGGAAGAACCACCAACCAATCAAGATAATTTCTAATATATCCTGCTTCTGGGTTAAATTGATTCATTTGGGCAAGTTTTTTGATTTCTTTTTTTGCTTTTTCCTCAACGTCTTCTGGCATTTTTGCTTCTTTTACTTTAAGTAACAGTTCTTTTGTCTCGCTTCCATCCTCTTCACCCAACTCTTTTTCTATTGTTTTAAGGCGTTCTCGAAGCATTGCTTCCCGCGCCCCCTTTTCAAATCGTTCTTGAGTCTTTGAAGCAATTTTTCGCTCCAGCTCCAATACTTTCAGCTCTCGCGCTAAAAATTCAGTTATCTTTTCCAACCGAATCTTGACATTTGTTTCTTCGAGAAGCGCTTGTTTATCTTGCGGTTTTAGATCCAAAACAGAAGAGATAAGATTAGAAAGTTCGGAAGGGGAAGTTTCTGACATAATATTCATAAAAACCAAAAAATCTGCCGGTTTTCCCAGATTCATCGCGCGACGAAATTCATTGATGAGATGATTACAAAGCGCCTTTATTTCGGCTGTATCTTCAGTTTCGTCTTGCATCTCAATCACTTTTGCCAAAAGATAAGACGCGTGATCTTCGTAGGAAAGAATCTTTACCCGCGAAAGCCCCCGCACTTGAGCATTAATCTCTCCATCGGTTCGAATCATTCGTTCTATACGAGAAAGTGTGCCGACAGAATAGAGCTCGTCCGCTGTTGGATCGTTGAGCCGCGGATTCTTTTGCAGTACAAAACACACAATGCGCTCATGCCGAAACGACGACTCCAACGCTGAAAGGCTTTTGGGCCTACCAAAAGTAAGAACTGAATCTGTATGTGGAAAAATGATCCCGTCGCGGATAGGAATTATAGGAACTATTTTCTCCATATTAGCACTCTAACATAACATCTGCTAGTTGTCAAGGGGTTGTCCCCGATAAAATCGGGGTTGACAAATATAATATGAGGTCTACAATAAAATGAATATGGATAAAAAAGTAAGTCAAATATTACTTCCGTCATTTTCTGAAATAAAACCAGAACAGCTTCTTAAACGATTGCATGGATTTGAGGGAACGCTCGCAGCTTTTATTACCGCATTTGCTGGAAGTATGCCGTTTGTATACTTTCACGTGCTTTGGTTTGGACTTTGGATACTTATTAATTACGGGGCATTTGAGCCATACATTCATCCTTTTGATCGCTTTCCATATGGACTGTTAACAATGATCGTCTCCCTGGAGGCGATTTTTCTTGCTACATTCATCATGATTGCACAAAATAGACAAGCTCTTCTTGAGACATATAAAGAATTAGAAGAAGAAAAAGAAGAACAAGAAGCAGAAGAAGAGGTTGAGGATATCCAAAAGGACTTAGACGATATTAAAAATGCCATCTCCTTTATTCAGCAAAAAATAACCCAGGTCGAGAAGGCAAAAGAAAATTCTACACAAGTAAATGGTTCTCCTGGTACTGTAAAACCAGCCTAGCATGAAGCCCAAAGCCCAATTTTGAATTCTCGGGCCTCTTTCTCTGCTTTCTTAAATTGTTCTTGGTATTTGATATCTGGAGGATAGCTTGAGGCATATGCGAAGCCTTGACGTACCAAAAAATCGTTGACGAATATGTCTCCAACATAGACATATCGAAGAAGCCTTCCGAATTTGTCGATTTCTGAAATATCTTTTTCAAGCCTCACTTTTTTGCCTTCAGCCAGCTCTTTATTTTTTGCTGACGCTTCTTTACCAAAACATTCTACTTTTCGTCTTGGATCAACAGTTTCTGGGGTATTTATACCAATGCATCTGACAGTCTTTCCGCCTGCAATTTTAATAGTATCGCCGTCAACTACCTCTTCAACCACTACCTCTTCATAGACTTTTTCTCCCAGCACTGCAGATTGGGTTGCTGTGGGAACTGGCGTTAAAGTGGGAGAAACGATAATTGTTGGCGTAGGAGAAATATTTTGTTTGTTAGTTAGCTGCGAAATTCCTCCCCAAACAAACCCAATAATAATAAGCAAAATCCCTAGGAAAAATAGTGGTTTATCCATCTTTCTCATGCTCTCTTTTTACCACATAGAAAACTACTTAACAAGCTTGGATAAAGCGGGTAGATTTGGTAAAATAAAGCTACATTGCTGGATCGTCTAATGGTAGGACAACGGACTCTGAATCCGTTTATCTACGTTCGAATCGTAGTCCAGCAGCAGATTCGACTCAGTTCAATAAATTGAACTTCGCTCACGGCTATAGCCATTGAGTCGAAGCCGGAGCCTAGGTTGGCCCCAAATGTAGAAGAATACTCTACCATATTTTGAGGAATTTGTCAATGACTATAGGCTTTGTTCGGTGTTACTGCCCGCTGTGGGTAGCAGTTAGAATGCGATTAAAATTGAGAAGCAAGAGGAATAATTGCTTTACTTGGCACTTCAAACCAATACGAAGGGCCTTTTTCATCCTCTGGTGTTACTGTGTTGACTATTACAAGCGTTGGTGAAGCCCAACCGGTTACCTTATCTATTCTGTTTTTTATTCCTTTTTGTACAAATGCCTCTTCAACATCAAAGTACAATTCACCTCCTGCAATTTCCTCGCCTGTTGCTTTAAACACAAGCGCGTTATTGCCGTTTTTTTGAATAAAGACATATTTATCATCTGGAGACCAGGCATTAAACGGCACAGCCATTGATTCTGGTTCTGTTACTTTTTTTGTGTATATTTGCTTTTCATTAGTACCTGATCCATCGGAGGTAGTAAATACATAACTAAACGTTCCATCGGTATTATGGGTTTTTTTCATGGTCAGCAATTTTACCCCATCAGGAGAAATTTGTGAGGCGGTGTCAATTTTTGCAACCCTATTTGCGACAGGAGTAATAACAGTCTCTGTTTTATTGGAAGTAACATATGGAAGCGATGCATAAAACCACTCTTGAAGGTTTCTGTTACTCTGCCAAACAAACAAACTACTTAAAACTGCTGTCAAAAAAAGAAAAGAAATGGTTTCCAGTTCTAGTATATGTCGTATTGTCATGTCTTAATTGGATTTTTCTGTACGCAAGTGCTTGGCCCATTAAACGAATCGCAGACCGATACTGCTGTTCCGCGCTTTTTGCCTTCTGGACCATCTGCCCACTCAAATAGTGTTTTCGCATCAACTTGCCGCATATTCACACAGCCATGACTCATAGGGCTACCAAAATTATTATGCCAATACGCTCCATGTAAGCCAAAATCACGGTAAAAATACATTACATAAGGTACATTTGGCAAATTATATGCGTCATCCCCAGATCCACCTGCCATACGAGTAGCTCTTAATTTTATCCAGATATTAAAATTACCAGCAGGGGTTCTACCCCATCTTCCAGAGGAAATCAGTGTTTGCATAACTTTTTTACTTCCCTGATAGGCATAGAGTGTTTGGGTTGAAAGATCAATATAAATATGTTTTTCCCCGCTTGGATCTTTGGCTCCCAGCACCACAGACCTAGCGCTATCTAAAGCAACATCAATTGTGGGAGGAATAACTTTTCGTCCCGCAAACACACCAATAGCGCCGTTTTCAATTTTTTCTGATAGATCGCTTGTGCATGTTAGAGAATTGGCGCAAGGGGCTTTAGGTTTTACAAAATAGTTGCTCAAACCAAAAACAATCAGTCCCACAAAAAGAGAAAGAAAATAAATTCTTAGATAAAACCCAATGCCCTTTCTTTGCCGTTTTCTCATCTATAAAAAGCCTGTCCCCGCCAAGCGGGGACGAGACTTAAAAAACAATAAATACCCGTTATTTTTTACTGCAGATTTTGCAATCTTGCATGTGTGTTGCTATAAGAACAACACCTGCCGCGCCAACCAGAATGTATACTAGCTTATCAACACCTGCTATTGAGCCAAAAACTATTTTTACCAAATCAAAATCTAAAAGTCCTACCAAACCCCAGTTTAAAGCGCCAACAACAACGAGCGTAAAGCTTGCCATGTGAAGTGCCTTCATGTATGTTTCACCTCCTTTCCTCAAAACCAATTCCTATTTGAGTGTATACATACTTTTTCCAGGAAGTCAAGAAGATCTTTAACTTGGGAAAATATGGGGAACAAAAATAAAAAGACCAACTATAACCGAGGCAACAACAGTAAAAAATACCATTGCTGCTGAAACATCTTTGGCTATTTTTGCTTCTTTACTATGCTCAAGACTAATAAGATCTACCATTTGTTCTATGGCTGTGTTGAGCATTTCCGCCATTATAACAAAAAGAATCATTATTCCTAACACCCACATCTCAAAATTGCTTAAGCTAAGCCACAATCCAAAACTTAAAACAAAAAAAGCCGTAGTTATGTGAATTCGCAAATTTTGGTCATGTTTAAATGCGTATAACATACCGTCAAATGCAAAACTAAAAGAAAGAAATAAACGTTTTAGATCTATCATAAAAAAAATAACAATTATCTATAGATATACCTTCCCACAAAAAATGTCAACAAGGTAATGCCTATTCCAAGAATAGCGCCAATAATTGCTTCGTTTATAGTATGTTTTCGAAGTCTAAGCCTTGCCCAAGCAAGTGAGGGAGGGATCCATGACACTGTAAGAAAAGAATAAACACCGTAGAGAATAAAAATAGCCGTTGTAAATGCAGATGCAACTGCCACGTGGTTACTTGTTTTTACATAACGATTTAAAAAATCGAAAATACCAATACCAAAAACAATGCCGACTGCAACAATTGACATTGGGTAGAAAATTCCTTTGAAAAAAAGTGAAACGGCTATATAGATAGCACCAAAGATAAGAACAAGAAAATAAAATTCATACCGTTCCTCTTTTTTAGACAAGTCGCAATCGGAAAAAATTCCCCTTCTCCTGCCAACAAGAACAATGGTTACTGCAATCGCCACAAAAAAGGCGGAAAATGCTTCCCACTTAAGTACAGATATTGAGTTTTGGGTATACCGAGAAACAATAAGAATAGGCATGATGAGAAAAAAGATCACCGGATGAAAAACAAACGATAGAATTTCTGCAAAATATTTCATTAAATAATCCTTTTTAATCTCTCTATTGTTTTTTCTTTCCCTAATATTACAAGTGATTCTGGTAATGGAAGACCTGATTCTTTCCCTGTTAGTATTTTATAAAACATTGTCATGCGTGTCTTCTCTTGTTCTAAAACTTGTTTAAGGAATTGTAGGATATCTTCTTTTTTCCAAGCTAAGACATTAGTAAATACATCAAGTAATTTTTTTGCAACTTCTTTTTCTTTTTCATCAAGTATAATTTCTGGTTCTTCAAAAAAATGCTTTGTAAGCGTGTAAAAATCATTGAGAGTATTCATCCTTGTCTGCGCTAAAGGAATAAGTTTTTTGGCTAATTGCTCATCCTTAATCGTTAATCCTAAATCTTTAATCCTCAAAAAGAGCTCATCTTCTGATAAATTACGAATATAATAACCATTAAACCACATAAGCTTATGGACATCAAAAACAGGTGAACTGGTATTTACGTCTTTCAAATCAAACAAACTGATCATTTCCTCTATTGATAGGATCTCTCTATCTCCTCCTGGATTCCACCCTAAAAGCACCATAAAATTTAAAAGCGCTTCTTTAAGGTACCCTTCATCCCGATAATCAAGCACCGATTTTGCGCCATGTCGTTTGGAGAGTTTTGTTTTATCAGGTCCTAAAATTACAGGCAAATGCGCAAACACCGGGTGTTTCCAGCTAAATGCTTCATAAAGCTGGATGTGTTTTGGGGTTGAGGAAATAAACTCATCGCCTCGAATCACATGTGAAATCTGCATAAGGTGGTCATCTACAACATTGGCAAAATTATATGTGGGAAAACTGTCTGATTTAATAATTACAAAATCTTCCTGGGTTTTATTTTCAAACGAAATATGTTTTTCTCCAATTGCGTCAACCCACTCTGTTATTCCCTCTTTTGACATTTTAAAACGAATCGCACCATTATCTTCATATGCTAAGCCTTTCTCTTGCAGAATTTTTCCGTGTTCTTTGTAAATATCCAAACGCTCTGATTGCTTGTACTCTTCATCCCACTGCAACCCTAACCAACTAAGTATTTCATAAATTGCCTTTTCGCTTTCAGCAACTATGCGAGCCCGGTCTGTATCTTCGATCCGAAGCAAAAACATACCTTGATTATGTTTTGCAAACAAATAATTAAAAAGCGCAGTTCGGGTGTTACCAATATGGGGAATGCCTGTTGGACTTGGGGCAATGCGAACTCGAATTTGTCTCACGCCTTGATTTTACCATAGGCCATCTTCTATACTCAAGGCATGGCAAGTCTTCACACCGTTACCGAAGAAACAAGAAAACTTACTAAATGGGGCGGTCTTACTATCGCCGCAATAATACTTCTTTTTTTTACTTTTCAATTTGGGGGAGCCGTAAAAGAAAAATTTTTTCCCACACCACCTCAGCCACCAACTGTTTCGTTTGGCAAATTACCACCCATATCCTTTCCAACAAACGCAACTGATAAAAAACTTACCTTTATCCTTAACACAGTATCAGGTACATTACCAAATCTGCCCGATAGAGCAACTATTTATCCCATACAAAAACCGCAGCCTAGTCTTCTTAATCTCAAAAGGGCAGAAGAGAGAGCTGCGGCTGTGGGATTTTTAAAAACTGCAGAAGCACTCTCTGACACCCGATATGTTTGGACCGAGACACAACCGCCATTTCGAAAACTAATTCTGGACATTGTTACTTCTGAATTCCAACTCTTGTCAAATTATCTAACTAGTCCAGATAGCATCTTAAAAACAAACCCTCCCGATCCAGCCAGTGCCATCAATACTGCTACGTCTTTTCTTAGCAGGCTTTCCCTCTTCCCAAACGACATTGATTTATCCAAAACAAAAACCACTCTTCTTTCTATCCAAAATCAATCAATGGTAGTTGCATCGAGTCCATCCACTGCCCATCTTATCCGCGTTGATTTCTTTCAAAAAGATAAAAACAGCTTTCCAATATATTATCCTCGCCCGCCACAATCTACCATGTATCTAATACTAGCAGGCGGCAGATTTGATGAACAGGTAGTTGAGGCCAAATTTAACCATTTTAACATCGAAGAACCAAAAGCCACGTATCCCATAAAAACAGGTGAGTTTGCGTTTAGAGAGCTGCAGGAGCAAAAAGCCTACATTGCCTCGTACTTTGGAGAGGAAAACACCATACACATTAAAAATGTGTTTTTGGGATACTATCTGGCAGATTCCAAAACAAACTATCTGATGCCAATTATTGTTTTTGAAGGAGATAATGGTTTCTTTGCGTATATTCAAGCACTTACGGACTCATGGATTCAAACTGAACCTTACCAGAAATAAGAAAGATCAACTTCTCTGTATCTGCAAATCTGTCGTCACTTTTCATAACAACAAGAATAAATGTCCTCTCCCCTTCTTTTTTTAAAGTTACCAGCACTCCTCCTGCCTCATCGGTAAATCCAGTTTTCATCCCAAAAACCCCATTAGCACCGAGCAGCTTATTCAAATTTGTAAAGGAATATACATTGCCACTAACGCTTCTGATGACTTTTTTCTTTGTGGAGACAATGTGAGAAAGCGTTTGCTGTTTTAATGCCACAGATGCAAGATTGGCCAGATCAAAAACAGTTGTGTAGTTATTATCATTTAACCCCGAAGGGTCAACGTAGTACGTGTTAAACAAATGTAACCCTTCTGCCTTTTTGTTCATTTTCTCAACAAAGGCTTTTTCACCCCCTGGATAATTTTGGGCAAGAGCCACTGCCGCATCATTGCCAGAGGGAAGAAGCATGGCATAGAGAAGATCTTCAAAAAATGCTTTTTCACCTTTGATAAACCCAACAGTTGCTCCTTCTACCTCTCTTGGATCACTTTGTATAGTAAGCACATCGTACAAATTAAAGTGTTCAAGAGCAACAAGAGCTGTCATAATTTTTGTGGTCGAGGCCATGGAAAAACGAAGCGTAGGATTTTTGGCAAAAAGCACCACTTTGGAATCGTTATCTATAATAATTGCCGAATGCGCCGAAAGCGAAGGGGAAATCGTATCCACCCCCAAAATGCCGACTGCTACCGGATACGCTGCCGGTGGGGGAAGGGCAAAAGGAACGGCTAAAACCCTGCCTTCTTCTGTTTCCTGCAATAAAAATCTATCAAATGTAGCAATACTAAAAAACACTAGAAAAAATATTAGAAGCAAACAGGTAAAAAGCGCGTTTTTGACTGTGGCAAGTTTAATTAACCGCTTTTCGAACGCTCTACCTTTTTTTTTGATTGTCTTTATTATGTGCTGATAATCGTTCATCAATGCGCTCCATATCCCTGGGGAAAAGACTTGCTTCTCGAATGTTGGCAAGACCAAAAAGTTTCATGGTCATTCTCTCCAAGCCAAAAGAAAATCCTCCTTCAGGCGGCATGCCATACTTAAAAGCCATCAGATACAAGGCAAAATCTTTAGGATTCATGCCTCTGTTTTTTATAGATTTAACCAGCATCTCATAATCATTAATACGCTGGCTTCCGCTTAATACCTCAACACCCCTAAACAGCAAATCATAACTTAGAGAGTACTGTCGGTCTTTTGGATCTGGCATGGTATAAAAAGGTTTGGCTTTTGTTGGAAAATGGGTAATTGTTACAAAATCACTCTTATGTTTTTCTTTTGCCCATTTACAAATATCTACTTCATCTTGTGGCGCTAAATCTTTTTCTTTTCTGCTATCTCTACCAAATTCCTTAAAAATAATTTCCTGCGCTTCCCGTAAAGTGAGTCTTGGAATTTTGCCCAGAGCCACCCTTTCTAAGTTGTATGCCGAAAAAATATCGCTACATTTTTCTTGCGTATAATCAACCATGGTTACTCCAACTTGTTCTAAACTATCCAATAATTCTTCGAATGTCACAAATCCCATTTCGCAATCTAATTGTGTGGTTTCCGAAAGATGGCGGGTGGTAACAGACGGCTCTGCTCTGTAGGCATGAGCAATTGTCCAGACCCGCTCAAAGATTGGCACCATCATTTGCTTATAAAGTTGTGGGCTTTGGGTTAAGTATGCCTTGTGTCCGTAGTAGTCAACCGCAAATACCTCGGCACCCCCCTCTGTAGCGCTGATGGCAATTGTTGGCACCACAATCTCTGTACAACCAAGCTCCTCTGCCCCTTTTCTAAATCCCGCAACTAAAGCTTCTTGCACCTTAAAAATTGCCTGCTGTTTTGGATGGCGAAGCGTTAGCGATCTAAAATCCAAAAGTGTTGGTAATTCTAAATTAAGCTCTGACTGGTCAAGATCAAAAGGCAGTGTGTCTGCTTTGGAAATAATCTCAATTCCATCAGCATGAGGCTGAATCTCAACATCTCCTGTTGGAATTTTTTTATTTCTTAAATGTTCTGGTCTCTTATGAACTGTTCCTTTGATACCAACAACATATTGGGATCGTAGCTCCGAAACATTTTTATCTGTACCAGGAGCTACAACCTGTACAACGCCGCTCTTATCCGTAACATCCAAAAACACAAGCTTCCCATGATCTCTCCTTGTCTTCACCCAACCCTTAATCAAGACTTCTTTTCCTACCAATTGCGGGGTATCTTGAACAAGCGTCCTTAATTTCTCATTTCTCATTTCCATTTCTCATTTTAGACTGTTTTTCCCCTCTTGACAATAAGTTCTTTTTATTTTAAAATAAGCCTATAAGAAATGACAGAGAAATTTACTTATAAACCAATAGGCAGTTTGGCAAGAGTGTTGGATAAATTTCAAGCCCCAGAAGATGCTCAAGAAGGAATAGCCAGAAGAGCTGGGCGAGTAGTCGAAAAAGGCCTCCCTGTTTCCAGAATCGAACATGTAATAGAAACATCTATGCAAAATAATGGAGGATTAGCTGACTGGAATGGAGTCACAGATAGAATAGGTGGGATGGTAAACGAAGTATATCGAAAAATGAAACGTTAACAATTTTTTATATCCTTCACCTTCAGCTGCAATG
>JACPGP010000005.1 GCA_016182425.1 Candidatus Levyibacteriota bacterium | reverse complement strand
TACATCACCCAATGCACTTGATCATGTTTCGTTTAATAACAAAGAAGGATACGCACTGAATGTGAATGCCAGCGCCGGATTCACCGAAATCTATTCTTTACAAATGAAACTCGCAAACCAAGTTTTCCCACGTCGAAGAAGAAAGTGAAACTAGCCTCAATTTTCTATCAAGCTTTTTGCTATACTAAATAATGTGGAAAAGATACGCTCGTTCAAGTATAAAAATATCTCGTTATTTTTCTTCTCTCTTCTTTTTGCACTTCTTCTTTCAAAATATGAGCCATTCCATCTTTTTCTACTTAATCTTGGGAATTTAAGTTACATTGGGGCGTTTATTGCTGGTATCCTTTTTGTTTCAACCTTTACCGTGGCAACGGCTGCTGTTGTCTTACTTGTTCTGGCAGAACAATTATCGGCTATAGAAATTGGCATCCTGGCAGGTCTTGGCGCAGTTTTGGGTGATTTTACTATTTTTCGCTTTATCAAAGACAATCTCATGCAGGAAATAACACTTATTTATGATCGTATTGATGGAAATCATCACTTTACCAAAGTGCTGCACTCAAAGTATTTTAGCTGGACATTACCTGTGATTGGGGCAGTAATTATTGCTTCGCCTTTGCCTGATGAAGTCGGAGTGAGCTTAATGGGAATTGCCAAAATGAAAACGTATAAGTTTTTGCTTCTCTCTTTTATCTTAAACGCAACTGGTATATTTTTAGTTATCTCCGCCTCTTCATTTATAAAACCCTGAAATTGAAGCAAAATTTTTGTTATGGTATACTTATTCCACATGGTGGATGTAGCTCAACAGCAGAGCGCTAGGTTGTGGACCTAGAGGTCGCGGGGGCAGCACCCGTCTTCCACCCCATAGTATTTTACTTCCGGTTGAAAAAGCTAAAAAGCATTGTTTTTCCAAACTCTGCCATATTTTTTATTTTACTCTTCTTTGAAAAATTGGGCAAAAAGCGCTCCTGTGACAAACCCGCCAACATGCGCAAAAAAGGCGATCCCTCCGGTCTCGCCCGAAAAAGGAAGTGATACTGCCCCGGAAATTATTTGTAAAACAAACCAATATCCCAACATAAATGGAGCTGCAATCTCGGCAATTGTCACAAAGCCAAACACCGGCACAATGGTTTTAATTTTTGAATGAGGAAATAATACGTAATAAGCACCTAAAACCCCAGCAACTGCACCCGATGCACCAAGCATAGGAATAGTGGACGCTGGCATAAAAAAATACTGTAAAAGATTTCCGGCAATACCCGATGTAAAGTACAAAAATGGGTAAAAGAAAAATCCAAAGTGTCCTTCTACATTATCACCAAATACCCACAAAAACCACATGTTAGAAATAATATGCAAAAACCCACCATGAAGAAATATTGCCGTAACAAACGGCGTCAGCATTGTGTAGTCGTAAAAGTTTATATTTGCCGGAACAAGAGCAAACATCAACACAAAAGCATCCGGGTTGGCAGAGGATATTTGCGTAAAAAAAACAAAAATAGTTGCTGCAATAAGCAGAATGTTAACAAACGGGAATCTTCGCGCAGGTATAGAATCAGATAAAGGAAACATGGAGCGCGCTTGGAGGGATTCGAACCCCCAACCGAGTGCTTAGAACGCACCTGCTCTATCCGTTGAGCTACAAGCGCTTCGGAGCCGCTGACGAAATCTTAACCAGACTGCCAGGATTCATCCAAGAATTTAGCTCCACTCCTATTTTACCAGATTTTTTGTATGAAGTAATAACAATTATTAATTAATATGAATCAAGAAACAACACAAACAACTAAAATAGCTATCTTTCGAAATAGGAAAATAAGGAAGACTATCCATAAAAATGAGTGGTGGTTTGTTATTACTGACGTAATCGCTGCTTTAACTGATTCGAAAAACCCCAAACAATATTTAAAGAATATGCTTAAAAGAGATGAGGAATTGGCTAAAGGGTGGGTTCAAATTGAATACCCCCTTTTGATAGAAACTTCAGGAGGAAAACAGAAAGTAAGATGTGCGAATACTGAGGGAATTTTTCGAATTATCCAATCTATTCCTTCACCAAAAGCAGAACCTTTTAAAAGATGGTTAGCTAAGGTTGGTTATGAAAGGGTACAGGAGATAGAAGATCCGGAGTTAGCCCAAAAAAGAGCCCGAGCGCTTTATAAAGCCAAGGGGTATCCGCAAGATTGGATTGAAAGACGGATGCGTTCTATTGCCATTAGGGAAGAACTGACCGATGAGTGGCAGAAACACGACGCAGAACTAGCAAAAGAGTATGAAATACTGACTGCCGAGATATCTAAAGCCACTTTTGGTGTAACGCCGTCGGAATATAAAAAGATAAAAGGACTCAAACGTCAAAACCTGCGGGATCATATGAGTGATTTGGAATTATTATTTTCCCAGCTTGGTGAGGCAGCCACCACAGAAATTACTAAAACAGAACATCCTAAAGGTTTTGAGAAAAATAAACACGTTTCAAGACGTGGAGGCAAAATTGCCGGAGATGCCAGATCTAATCTTGAAAAGGAAACCGGCAGAAAAGTAATAACCTCACAAAATTATTTACCCAAGAAACAAATTAAGAGACATTAAAGGAAAAGCGATCCTGGTGGCCAAGATGAATCACCAAATCTAGTGTCAACATTCGCTCCCTAACAGTAAGGTACTTTCACCACAAGAATCATTCGGTAAAATTTAGTATATCATATACATTCTGCTATTTTTTGGTGTAAAATAGAAACATGAGTAATGATGGTTCAAGTGAGTTATATGAAAAAACTCCATTTAATAGCCTTTTAGTTGAAAGTGGATACAAAGCCCAAATTGAAGATATTAGAGCTCTAAAGAGTGATCTTGAAAAAATTGTTAGAGTTTCAGAACGCTTCCATCCTGAATCTCTACAGCCATGGTACGCCCGTCATAAAAAAGTAATTGAAAGATTAAGAGATGGCTATGGTTTCAATGTTCCAAATATGGATATTGTCATAGGACCTGGTGAACATGACGAAGGCGCAAGAGTATATATAGTTACAGATAGAATTCATGGTCCCGAACTTAAAGATAAGCAATTTAGTCCAGCGGAGCTTCCGACAGCAAGAGAAACACTTGATAACTTTTTCAGCTCAATGACCCAATATTATTGGGATGTCAGTCGGCAGGGCGGTGATTATAATGACGACTTGGCTCAACATAATAGGCAATTTATTTGGGGTAGAAGAAAGGGTGAGACTGAAGATAAAATCTGGCTTGCAGATTTAGGTGTACAGACTGTAGAACATAAGCTTGATGCAAGTTCCAATGGTCATCTCCTCGGACGTTTATTGGATGAAGGATTTAGTTCTTACGGATATGGTCTTTGGGAAGATATTGCATACATGGAAAGGAAACATCATATTAGGCTAGAAGGTGCAAGACATAAACTAGCAGCATTCATGGACGATCTTTTAACAAGAGGTCCTTTACATGAGTGGGATATTAAAAAAGCAAATACTCTAAAAATGTCAGCCAAAAGAGTCTAGTCTGATTTATTCTTTAGGTGGAGTTGTTTTAATTCCAAAGTAAAAAGCCATCACTCTTATTAATTAGTTTTCCCAATGTGCTAGATTTTCAACCTTTCGAAAAGGAGGTGAGAATCTACTATGCTACCACTGGAAATAATCAAGATGTATTATCCCAAAGCTTCAGATGATGAGCTAAAGGATATACAGGAAGTTGTTTATTTATTAGCTTGTGCTGTTATGCAGCATGTTTATGGGTCAAAATGGATGGGT
>JACPGP010000017.1 GCA_016182425.1 Candidatus Levyibacteriota bacterium | reverse complement strand
GAAAAGAGAAAATGATTAAACTATTGCGAATCTTCAAACTCATTATATTTATTTTAGCTCATTAATTACATGAATCATAGTCAAGTTTTTACTTCCACCACATACCCTTGATATGGAGAGAGTGTTACTTTGTTAATATCAATTATTTTGCCCTCTTTTTCCCCGTTTGTAGTACATATAACCTTTGTCTTTTGATAAGGAAAAAAGACGGATTCTTCGTCTTTTGAAAAATTTAATATAACAAGAATTTTTTCATCACTAAGTTCACGCAAATAAGCAAATACATGATTGTCGCCTAAATCTAAGGAGCGATAAGAGCCGTGGAGAAGAACATGGCTATTTGTACGATAGTGAATAAGTCGGCGATACAAATGAACCATAGATAAGGAATCATCTAATTCTTTCTCAACGTTTACGTCTTTGTATTTCTCGCCAACAGGCAGCCATGGTTTTGCATTTGAAAAACCTGCATTAGCTGAATCATCCCATTGCATGGGGGTTCTTTCTCCATCACGATTATCAGCCAAAAGATTCCCAAATAGGTCTTTTTGCAAGTCTTCCGGAATATCTATGTTTTTCATACCTATTTCTTCCCCATAATAAACAAACGGCATGCCCCGCAGCGTAAAAAGTAGCATAGCCAATAGTCTTGCCCGTTTTTCACCAATACGGCTAACAACGCGCGGCCTGTCATGATTGCCCAAAACATAGTTAGGCCAATCATTTTTGCTAAGCGATGCCTCAAAATCATCTATGTGGTTTCTGATTAATTTAGCGTCCCATGGCAGTGATATAAGATTAAAGTTAAAAGGAGCATGCAGGCCGTTGGAACAGGCTTTATAAAGCTTGGTCATTTCAGGGATGTCAAGATAGGCTTCGCTAACCATGTACTTATCTCTATGCAGGCCCAAAATGGAACAAAATGTATTCATGGTATCTAAAGCTTCCGGCCGACCCTGGCTGTACGTATGGATTAAACTGTTGTAAGAGTTTTTAGCTCCTTTATAGGTTGGGTTGGCTGGGTTATCCCGCAGTTGATCGTCTTTTATCAAATGGTAGGCGGCATCAGACCGAAAACCGTCAACCCCTCTATGCATCCAAAACTCCAATACTTTCTCCATTGCGGCTTGTACCTCGACATTTCGCCAGTTTAAATCCGGCTGCTCCGGCAAAAAACTGTGGAGATAATACTGATTTGTTGTTTTATCCAGTGTCCAAGCAGATCCACCGAAGACACTTAGCCAATTATTCGGCGGTGAACCATCAGGCTTTGGGTTTTTCCAAATATACCAATCTCTTTTTGGATTGATTTTTGAGGATCGAGATTCTTTAAACCATGGGTGTTCAATTGATGTATGATTTGCGACAAAGTCCATGATAACTTTTATATCCCGCTTATGCGCTTCTTTTACCAAACGATCGAATGTCTTAAGATCGCCAAAAACAGGATCTACGTCTGTATAACCCGAGATATCATAACCGAAGTCTACCATAGGAGATTTATAGATAGGGGATAACCATATTGCTCCTATACCGAGAGATTTTTCTGTTCCGTCATTTAAATAATCAAGCTTATCAATTATCCCTTGTAAATCGCCAATACCATCATTATTGCTGTCCTTAAAGCTTCGTGGATAAATTTGGTAAACAACAGCTTTTCGCGACCAATTAAGTTGAAATTTATGTTTATCGTTCATATGTTTTGTATCATAGATAAAGCTCCGTACAATCCGCCTTTATCATTAAGTTCCGCCCGTTTTACTAAAGGTGCCTTAGGGAAAATGGTCAAAATTTTGTGAAGATTCTCTGTAATTTTTTGAAGCGATATGTGTTTCATCATTGAACCTCCAAGAATAACAACATCCGGCGACCAATGCAGGAGTGAGTTATGTATTCCGAAAGCTAAATAATATGCAACCTCATCCCAAACCTTATCATCAGTTATATTTTGTGGTTTTTTACCATACTTTTTGCTAATAGCAGTCCCCGAGACATATGCTTCCAAATGGCCTGGAATACCGCAAGTTGGACATAATAATCCGTTTATTTCAAGAATCTGATGACCGGGTTCAAAACCCATTGCGCTTCTGTCAATTTTTCCATCAACAATTCGTGCTCCTCCAACTCCGGTACTAACCGTTATGTAAACCACAATAGCATAATCCCCTCCTGCCCCTACTATTGCTTCTCCCAAACCTACAACAGCAGCATCATTTTCTATATAGGCAGGGGCACTGGTAATTTTTTCTATAGCTTCCTTAAGCGGTTTATTGATCCAATCAGGTAGGTTTGGCGAATTTATTAACCGTTCTTTATTTCCATCAAGCGGTCCGGCAATACCGCCTGCTGAAACCTTAATCTTTTCTCCACTGGAAAGATTCAATACGGTTTTTTTAAAAAGCGCCATGCCTTCATCAAAATCCTTAGGCGTCTTAAGAATTTTAGGCTCTTCAATATTTTTCCCGTCGCGGGAAACAGCCAGTCTCATATTTGTTCCGCCAATATCAAATAGTATATGCATAAATATTATTCTATAGCAAAGAATGCTCTTTGTAACCATTCAGACAAAGCCGGATGGATATAAACAGAATTCGTGATTGCACCTATTTTACCATTTGCCTTCATGGCAACTATAGCCTCATGTATTAAAATGGAGGCATCAGGCCCAATAATATGAACGCCTAAAATATTATTCTGTTCATCAACTAATACTTTCGCCAAACCATTTTCCTGCAGCGCTCCTCCCATTCCTGTATCTTTAAGTTCTGCTTTACCCACTTTATATTTAATTCCCATCTTTTTAAGCTCCTGCTCTGTTTTTCCCACACCTCCAACTTGAGGAGAGGAAAAAACTGCGTGTCCTATGGCAAAGGGATCAAACGGTACTTTTTTATCAGTAAAAGCATCCCTAATTGCAAAACCTACCTGATCATTGGCTGTATGCCTGAAAGGTAAAATCCCCAAAATGTCCCCAAAGGCCCATACTCCTTCCACATTAGTTTCCAGATACTGATTAACTTTAATAAATCCTTTATCATCCATCTCAACTCCTGTGGCTTTAATATCCAGTATATCAGTGTTGGGAATTCTACCGGCTGCCACCAGCAATTGATCAGCAATAATCTTGTTGCCATCACCTTTTAATTTTATGGTAAATTTGCTATCCTGGTATGAAACTGTTTCTGCTTCAGCATTAAATAAAATCTGATACTTCTTAGAAAACTCGCGGGTTATCCAGTCTGCTATTTCTTCATCCTCTTCCTTCAGTATCTTCTCACCCCGAACTAAGATAGTAATTTTAGTCCCTAATGCTCCATAAAAGTGAGCCAGTTCTGCTGCAATATAACCGCCGCCTATAATTACCAGATGCTCCGGTTGTTTTTCTAATCTCAAAGCTTTGGTGCTGTCAAGATATGGTGTAGTTTCCAATCCAGGAAGAGATGGAATTGAGGGTCTGGTGCCACCCACTATAAATACTTTATCAGCCTCAATTTGCTCCGAACCTACCTGCATCTTTTTGGGACCAATAAATTTTCCATGCATTTTATACAGAGTTGGATTTCCACTCTCTCGAATTGCTTTCTCTATACCGCTTGAATCTGTATCTACCATCTCTGAAACTCTTTTGACAATAGATGCAAAATCTATATTTTCAATTCTGGACTTTATTCCAAATTTTTCAGAACTTTTAATTGTTTCAACTACATCAGCTGAATGGATTAACATCTTAGACGGGATACAACCACGATTAAGACAAGTCCCACCTAAAGGACCTTCTTCCACTATTGCAACAGACATTCCCTTTTCAGCAGCAAATGAAGCTACCTCAAGACCTGCGCCACTTCCTACAACAATCACATCAAATTTCTTCATACTTTATTATTTTATCTCTTTTTACCTTTATGTGTAATGATGAAATTTTTATTTGCATCAAGCGCTTTCTGTAACTGCGCGTTAGATGGTTCAACTAGCACTTGGCCATCAGGGAAAATAATTGTTGGTATTGACCGATAACCCTTATTGATTTTTTCAACCTCCTCTGCTGCACCAGGAACTTCTTCAATATTAATATACTCGTATTCTACTTTTTGTTGATCCAAATACGCCCTTGAACGACGGCAATCTGGACACCAATTTGCCCCGTAAAAAATTATCTTTAATTTTTGTTTCATCTATTTTTCCTCCTTTATTCTACCTCTCTATTCATATGAAGGGCAGGGTTGAGGTTTCTGTAATCTCAGCTTTTTGCTCATCCTTCTTTTTAGGATGAGTTTCACAATCACAGCCTTTGGGATGTTTTTCCATCATCCCCACTGTTTTTGCCACAGTGCACATTAAACAATTATGATGCGGTCCGTGCGACATATTTACCTCCTTTCATTTTTCCCACAATCAGATTATCTAAAATATATTCAGCGTTTTTATCATTGATAGGTTTTTTAACAGGACTGTCTATAGGCGCCGTTAAAAGCAAGTACAAGTCTTTCAGTACAGTACTACTTAAAATTTTTTTGATGTTCATGTTTAAAATATACATCTAACCTCCTCTTAATTCTGTTGTTTGGATGACAATTGTTATGACCAATTATAAGTCTTCACTTCATTACATTCTCGATCGAGAAGTTATTGAAGATAAGCTTCCACAAAAATTACACTTGGCACTGTTTTTGGATCAATCAACATTTTTCTCACCCCCTTTCTGTAAATATAGTTACTTCAACAGAGCCACACAATCTACATTGAAATGGTTCAGACCCAATGAGACACTCCGGACACATATAGATTCCGTCTTTATAGATCAGCTCGCTCTGTCTGCACCTGTTACATAAAAAAGTCACTCTGTCCTGATGAATCAACCCGTCATTAGGACATAAAAAATGGATATTTGGTTTTTGGAAACTATCCTGACAGCTTTGACAACTTTGAATTCCAACCATATAAAATAAGTCTACTGCCCAACTAACTTTTAATCTGTTGTTTGGATGACATTTTTTGAAAGGGCCTTAGTGAGAGTGTGCTTATCAGGGACAATCCCTTGGCTGATTAATCTTCCATTAATAATTAAAATTGGAGCATGCCAGGCTAAATTTGTCATAAGCGGCTGCTTTGTTTTATCTTCCAACCCCAAACTTGAGACGGTTTTTGAATCAACCCCACCAGAAGATTGCACTCTTCACACCACTTTTTGGGCACGCTCAAAATTCTCCACAACTGCCACTATTAAAAGAACTGCTGGCCACTCAGTACATATTGAGATACTTTTAGATAAGAGTATTCATCCATTCCAAAAACTAATATTTTTGGTAACCGTGTCGGCATGTTACAACCTGATCAAATGCCTTAACTTTTATTCAACTTCCCTGATTGAATCAATATCCAAAACTACATATGGACCATAAATATCAATACAATTATTGACAATACACTGCTTTGAGGATGAAACAAATTTACCTTTAGTAATAAGCACGTTCTTATTTATAAAAGGGCTCAAATCTATTTTACTTTTTCCGATTGTTATTCTAAAAAAATTAGTGTTATTTTCATCGTTAAAAACTCCTTCTCCTCTATACTCTAAATAATACCTGGCTTCTAAATCATATTGTGCCGAAGGACTACCCTCTACCCATCCTTGAAAAAGCGTTGAAGATTTAATAATAGTGTAACGAGCTTGAGAATTATCTAATGGGAAAAATTCTGGAGGTGGTTCATTGACAATTCCCCAAATGAATAAAGCACCTAAAATAAAAATGGAGAATAAGACCATTAAAACTATTTTTAATCTTTTACTCATTTCTTCCAATCTTTCACAATCAACCAAGGACTCACTTCATTACATTCTCGATCGAGAAGTTATTGAGGTGAGGGGGTTAATTTTTCTTTTTTTTAATTTCTTCATCAATTACTGCAAATACCTTATCTCTTAATGGACAACCATCTGCACTTCTCTCAAATCCTCTTTTAAGAGCCCTCAGTTCAGACGGGTTGTCACCTGGAGCCTCCTGCTGAACAGCATCTCTCCAGTGGCAGCCAGCAACCTTTCTGCAAATATCACCCATTATCCCCCTTGCTTCACATTCTTTCATATCAGCTTAAACCTCCTGTAATTTTTGTGCATTGTAAGAGATTATTTTACTTTCTCTTTTGATAATCCCCTGATGCTCAAATTTATTTAACAGTTCTGTCATGGTAGGGCGGGAGATTCCGACCATGTCTGCCAGCTGCTCATGGGTAAATTTAGTAGTTATCACAACTCTCTCATTCTTTATTTCCCCATGTTTTTTGGCAAGTCGTAGTAACAAGTTCTTTACTTTAACTAAAAGATTATCTGAAGCCAGTGCAGCTATATGTTTTTCAGACTCTGCTACCTTGGAAAAAAGCTCCTTAACTAATATATTAGCAACCTGGGGAACTTTACTGACCATATCAAAGAATTGCTGTTTACCCATCATACAGACAAATGAATCGGTGGTGGCTTCCACAAAATGTTCACTCGACTCCCCAATTCCCAAATCTCCAAAGACATCTCCCGGACCTAAAACATCTACAATGATCTTTTTACCATCCCGGGTAAGTTCATAAATTTCCACCTTACCGGATTTCAAAATAAATACCTTATCCTTATCTTCAGGTTCAAAAATAACCTGCCTTTTACCATACTGCTTAGCAGCAAAATGTTCACTGATAAATTCTACCTCTTTTTCCGGCAGAGTTTTAAATAAATTTAGTTGTTTTAAAACCATCAGTTTTCTGTTCATAGCTAAACACAACAACTAAGTTTGGTAATGTCTTTGGTAAAAGACAGGGCGGCAATTTTAATGGCCTCAGACAGCGTTGGAAACATGGGGAGCGAGTTAACTACATCATCAATAGTATTTTTATTCTTGATAAGTACCATAGCTTCTGCAATAAGCTCTCCAGCATTGGGAGCTAAGATATGTACTCCCATAATTTGTTTAGTTTCAGGATGGATTGCCATTTTAATCAGTCCTTCAGTTCGGTTGAGAATAAGAGCTTTTGGCACATCTTTGAAAGAGACAGTCTTGCACATACAAGTGCCAAATCTTTTCATTTGCTCTTCTTCAGTAAATCCAACCCCTGCAAGCTGTGGGTCAGTAAAGACAGTCCAGGGGACAGTATTGTAGTCAATGCTGTTTTGAGAATCTTTCAAAGCGTTTTCAGCAGCCAATGTTCCTTCTCGCCCGGCTGTTGGTTCTTGTCTTATAGGCAGGTTTATTACATCACCAACTGCATAGATATGTGGCTGTGAGGTCTGGAAGTTTTGATTTACAATAATTGCTTGTTTTTCATCAATCTCAATGCCTGCCTTATTTAAGGCTAATCCTTGGGTGTTGGGAGTCTTACCTGTTGCAAGTAAAACTTCGTCTCCTGATACTTCTTCCTGCTTGCCCTCAACAAGATAGGAAACAATTTTTTTACCTCCTTCTTTTCTCGCACTTTTCACTTGGACATTTGTTTTAATAGTAATATCTTCATCAGTCAGTATCTTTGCCAATCTTGTGGTCAATTCTTCTTCACCTTTAAAAATAGTTGAGCCTCTATGAAGAATTGTTACCTTGGTGCTAAACCGGGCATACATTTGGGCAAACTCAAGTCCTACCGGACCAGCACCAATAACAATCAGTTCTTTTGGCTGTTGTTTAAGTTTTAAGGCTTCAATATGGGTCATATATCCGACTTCTCTAATTCCTTCAATTGGCGGCACAGTAGCAGTTGAGCCAGCAGCAATAATAAATTTCTTGGCTTGATATTTTTGACCATTAACTTCAATTTCGTTAGTGGAAACAAAAGCGGCTTTTCCTTCAATATGAGAAACATTTTCTAGCTGGCTTAATACTTTTTGATACTTTTCATCTCGCAGTTTGCCTACCAAATCAAGTTCGTGTTGAACAACTGTGGCAAAATCAAAGTTTCTAACTTCTATGTCAATTCCCGGAATATTGTGGTTTTTGGCTAAGTGCATAATCTCACCAGCCCAGAGAAGTGTTTTTGATGGTACGCAGCCAACATTGACACAGGTTCCACCCAAAGGAAGACCCTGATTAACCATCAAAGTTTTTGCTCCAAGCTCACTGGCTTTAATAGCGGCCGAAAAAGCCCCTGCGCCTCCACCGATAATGATCAGATCATGCTCATTCATATCAAGTGATAAAATTCCTCAAGGTTTTGGTAAAGTCATTTTTCTTTAGAGAATAATAGCTCGTTTGCGCTTCCCTTCTTCTTTCAACAAGCTCAAGCTCTAAAAGTTTTTTTACGCTGTGTGAAACAACAGAAACAGAAGTATCCAGGATTTCTGCCATCTCACCAACAGAAACTTCGGGATAATGACAAAGAAGGTAACAAATCTTGAGTCTGGTAGCGTCTCCCACAACTCCCAACTGCTTAGCACAGGCGATAAGCTCTTTTTTGTTTTTTAACTCTTTCTTAATCTGCTGATGTTGAGACATAGTGTTTGAACGATTATTCAAATAATACACTCTTTAAAAATTTTTGTCAACTGATTTATTGATAAACTTCAGTATCCGGATGAAACGCTGCCCAGGCAAACCAGAATAGTCTAATCGGTATGATTTCTTCTTGCGTTTGTAAATTGGTAACCTTAATTTGTCCAAACTGCGTTCTTTCCAATCTTATTGCTATATTTCCAACTGTATCTTCAATGACTTTTTTTTCATCAAAAATGCTTTCTGGATAGGCTTTAGATTTACCATCAATTTCTACCCCATAAATAACTGTCTTTATCTGCAAACTTTTATCCAGACCTTTTACCCCAAACAGTAATTGGTCGTCTTGTTCGTATGTACCATACGGATATTGGTCGTAATTTCTACTAAATCCTGTATTTCTTGAAAGAATTTGAGTGTTTGGATGCTCATTTTTCCACGCTCCCCACGTAGTAGTAATAATTGGGATTTGTTTTAATACTTCATTTCTCCTGGCAGCCGGCCCAACAATTCCTTCTCCAGTAATTTGCTGCCATAAATTCCCTTCGTATCTATCGTACATGACTAAATCGGAGTTATGCAGTTTGCCTGATACGCCAAACTCTGTAATTACTCCATCTACTTTTCTTTCAAATGCTAGAGCAGAACCACAGAGAGGGCAAAAAGTAATAGCGATTGGGTCTCCGGCAATCGTGTCGTTAACTATCTCATGCCAGTTGAGAATTCTCTGAGGATAGGCTCTTTGAGTTCCTTTGTAATCAATTGCAAACACAATATCTTCATCTCTTAACCAACTAGCATTCTGAACAGATTCGAATTTAGGACTATCAATAGAGGGAATGCAGTCCTGCCCAAAACAACCCTGTAAAAGATCCTCTTTTTTAACTTTTGCTCCAGTAAAATCATTTTGCAAAGACACGCTTCTTATCACAGTTTCTCCGGGTTTTACTTTTGGCATTTGCTGATTATCAACTTTAAATCTACTCTCAAAATTAGTGGCAATTTGAGTCCAGGACTGTGGCAGATTTGCCAAAACCCATCCCTGAAATACCCTGTCTGCTCCTGTCCAAATAAAAAGTGCTGTTGCTAGAATAATTATTCCAAATATCTGTCTGATCTTTTGGTTTTCAGTTTTAAAAAAGGTTAACTTCTGAGAAGCTGCACTTCCACCCCGGGCAATAAAGTACAAAGGAACACCAGTACCTAAAGCGTAAGCAAATACGATCGCGACCATTGTAAACGAAAAAGAACTAACGGCAGCCAGAGTTGCCATCGCCGCTACAACCGGGCCAATG
>JACPGP010000015.1 GCA_016182425.1 Candidatus Levyibacteriota bacterium | reverse complement strand
GGATTTTTCATTAAGCAATGCAAGTATAACACACGCTTTTGCAAAAATGTACGTAGTTATGCTAGACTAATCTTGTTTCATGAAAATATTTGCAACTATTATTACTTTCTTTTTGCTTTTTACTCTTTTTCCTAATCCTGTTTTTGCAAAAGTGTTGCCGCAAGCAAGGTCTAGTGGCAAAGCAGTTGCACCCCGTGCGGCAAGCAGCGGAACAAATATCAGTGTCAGCCCGCGGCTTCGAGGAGATAGAAAAGCGCTTCTTATTTCTTTTGGGAGTTTACAAAATGCCACAAATGTTTCCTATGCGCTTTACTATTCAACTTTAGGAAGGGAAGAAGGGGCCGGCGGATCGGTGAGAAAAGAGGAAGGAAGCAGTGCAAGTCGAGAACTTCTTTTTGGGACGTGTTCAAAAAACGTCTGCACATATCATCAGAGTATTAAAAACATGAAATTTGAAGTAACTGGCACACTTAAGTCTGGCAAAACCTTTCTTAAACGCTACCGCATCAGGATTTAGATCTCGCATCTTCTATATCTTTATGAAGTTCTTTTTTAAGAGACTCTGCTGCATTTTTGATTTTTTCTTCAATATTCTCTACTTTCTTATTAAGTAATTCCCAAACTCTATCATGTTCATTATGGGCAACATGATGTAAAAATATCTTTTTATCTTCTTCTGACAGCTCCGATAAAACAGCATCTAAAATTGTATGGTGCAAATTTGATTCAACAAGAGAAACTAGATGAAGTCTTTCCTCTTGCGACAAATCCATATCGCCAAGTGCAAGACTTAGTGATGATGTTTCCACAATATGACTATAAAAATGTTTTTTCATTACCTATTTAAATCGACTGGTCCTAATGGAATTGTATCATTCGGATCATCAATAAAAAAATAAAGCACAGGTCCCCTCATTGATCCATCAACTCGCTCCAGATGTTTCATTACCTCTGGAGAACCCCCAAGATGCTTTCCTGTCCACTCTGCAGGACCTGCATCACCAATAACCGCAACCACAGCCTGGCCATTTTGCGGATTGACAACCAGCATTTTTCGAAATCGAAAAAAATCTCGATACTCGACAAGCCTTTGAACATAATCCGGAACAAGAAATGTCTGAACCGCAAGGTAATACTTCTCCCTTAAATTATCTTTTTCGCTCATTTGATCTTTTAATAGCGCAAAGTATCCCCAGGCACCAAGACCAGGCGCCATTCCGTGGCCACCAAATTTTCTAGCATCCTCTTCCGAATCAAAATGAGTTGCAATGCTATCTCCTGGATATCGCGCTAAATGCTGTTCCTGACCAATAAGACCATAACTTCTGTTTAAGCGTTTTCCTTCAAGCTCTGCCGTTGCTTTAAAGTTAAAATATCTCAAAAAAACTTGCGAAATCTTTACTTCCTCCTCAGCAGTCAATGGCCGTATTTCTTTTGGTAAAATGTGCGATAAATCCGCCACTAAAAACCCATGCTTGCTAATTACATTTTCTTGCGCCGGAAGTGACAAGTGAGGAACTGGAAGAGATGGAAACGTTGGTGCGGTAAGAAATAGTAAACTACTTAAAGAGCTAACTACAAGCTGTGTGGGAACAAGGTTTTTTGAAACCCATTCTAAAGAATCTTTATGTTTCTCCCACAATTTCTGCTGTAGTACAATATGGCGTTTCGTCCATTTCTCTTTTAAACGATGATAATGAGCTCTTCCCGAAAAATCCATACTCAAAGAGTAAAAGATTTATGCCACTCCTGTCAAACAATTATATGAGGCGCGCCCACGCGTTTTATCGCACTCCTCTCTTGTTTGTGCATTAGCTTTTGGAGCAGGATTAATTTTTTCACGCTATTGTTTTTTCTCTTCAGGTGGTTTATAGTCTGGGTTAAAATACTGATAGAACTCCTGAATTTCGTTATAGACTCTATTTATTTCCGCAACTTTGGCGTTATAACTGGAAACCATACTATTATATTGTCCCAAAAGACTATTAAAGCTTGCTGCATCACCCGCATTTTGGTATGCTGTAAGCTGGTTTTGCATAGACGTAAGCTGGGGAACCATCTTTTGTGTTTCATATCGAATCTCATCTATTTTTCTAACCCTGTTATTAAACCCTCCGTTTTTGAAAAGCCCCACAACAATATTTCGATCAGCAAAATACTTCTTATAATACTCTTCTAGCTCTGGTGAAAGGTCTGTATATTCAACACCAAATTTAGAATGCAATTCTGCCCAAACATCTTTTTTTACATTGCTACTTTTTCTTGATTTTAATGTATCAATCACTCCTGCCAGATGAGGATCGTCCTGACGCTTGGAAAATTCTTGATCCAGCAGCGCGTTAATACGTTTTTTTTCGTTTGATCCTAACCAGTCATAAGCTGAATGTAACATTTCGTGAACAGCAGCAGAGTATTTATGGTCGGCAAATCTAGGATCGTCAATTTGTAATAAAAATATCCCCCGTCCTCCAAACGGTCCGCCTCCTGGCTTGGGAGCATTGCATCCTAATGGCTCTACCCCTCTTGCCTTTGATCGGCAGTACTTTACAAAAGACTGGGCGTCTACCAGTTGTGGATCTGCTCTATAGAAAGTGGCTTTCCCTTTATCTGTTAAGGTATTTTTTTCGGCTATGTCCACGATTTCGGGAGATGGTTGATAAGTTTTTAATATTTCCTCATCGGATCGACGAAGTTCTGACGTGGCAAAGTAAATAAATCCTCCCAAAAGTAAAATCGGCGTTCCAATGATAATAAGAATCCATGTCAAACAACCGATACCTTTTTTTTCTGGCGGTTGTTTCAACTTCTGCGCCATATTATATTTAATAAAAGCTTACTGCAAAAACTTGCAGTAAGTCAATACTCCAAATTTACTTAGGGAATATTTGGATAATGACACCTCTTCCATTTTTTACCCGAACCACAAGGGCATGGATCATTACGTCCCAACTTCCCTCCCTTTGGCACTACTTTTCCCTCCTGCGGGACTGGCTGTGTAGCAACCTGAATCTTATAAATCCGATGTACTATCTGATCATCAATTGTATCCATGAGTTGTTCGAACATGCGAAATGCTTCGTTTTTATACTCAACAAGCGGATCACGCTGTCCGTAGCCGCGCAGACCAATGCCGCCTCGCAAATTTTCTATCACATCTAAATGATCCATCCACAGATTGTCAATAACAGAAAGCATAACAAAACGCTCAATCTGTCGCATAACTTCAGCACCTAATTGCTCCTCTCGTTTCTTGTAGATATCAAGTGCAAGATTTGTAAGAAACGATATCTGCTCTGATAAATCATGAAATTGCTCAAGCTGTTTTTTAATTTGTTGTTGCGATGTATCATCAAATGGAATAATTGTTGAAAAATCCGAAACAATAGTATCTATTGGTAATTCTCCTTTTTCTTGTGCCTCTGCTGTACGAAGTGTTATAAACGAGGATATTCCTTTCTGGACCTTTTCAAAAACTTGTTCTTTAAGAACACTCTTTAATTCTTCTGCTTCCAAAACTTCTCTGCGCATTTTGTAAATAATTTCTCTTTGCTTATTTAAAACATCATCATACTGGACAAGGTGTTTACGTATGTCAAAATTGAATCCCTCAACTTTTCCTTGTGCTTGACTTATTGCCCGAGACACAATTGGATGCTCAAGCGGCACATCTTCTGGCATGTTAAATCGTGTCATCAGATTTGCAATCATGTCTCCACCAAAAAGCCGCATAATATCATCGTCCAACCCAACAAAAAATTGAGATGTGCCGGGATCACCTTGTCTACCTGATCGTCCTCGGAGCTGATTATCAATTCTTCTTGACTCATGGCGTTCGGTTCCAATAACATATAAACCGCCAAGTTTTACAACTTCTTCGTGAGCCTTCTCCCATGCTTTTTTCTGCTTTGTATCCTGCTCTTTTGGATCGCCGCCTAAAATAATATCAACACCACGACCAGCCATGTTTGTCGCAACAGTCACAGCGTTTTTTACGCCAGCGCCCGAAATAATCTCGGCTTCTCTTTCGTGGTTTTTTGCATTTAATAATTCATGCTTTATTCCACGCCTTCTAAGCACCTGAGAAATAATTTCATTTTTTTCAATCGATGTTGTCCCAACCAAAACAGGCTGTCCGGTTTTATGAATTTTATCTATATCTGCAATAACAGCTGATAACTTTGCCCTGCCTGTTTTGTACACCGCGTCTGGTTTATCTTCCCGAATCATTGGGTTATTTGTTGGGATTACTACCACATCAAGTTTATAAATTTTATGAAATTCTTCTGCTTCGGTTACGGCAGTTCCTGTCATCCCGGCTAATTTTTCGTACATGCGAAAATAATTCTGCAACGACACCGTTGCCAGTGTTTTTGATTCTCGTTGAATAGGAACATTTTCTTTTGCCTCGATTGCCTGGTGCAGTCCTTCGGAGAGTCTTCTTCCCGTCATCAAACGGCCAGTAAACTCATCAACCAAAATTATTTGATTGTCTTTTACAATATAGTCTTTTTCTTTCTGAAAAAGGGTTCGTGCCTTAAGCGCTGCTTCAAGATGATACACTGTGTCAAAATCGTTTTCATAAATATTGGCAATGCCAAAAAGTTTTTCAATCTTGGCGATACCATGATCTGTTAAATGGGCTGTTCGCAGCTTCTCATCTATTTTATAGTCGCTCTCTGAATTCAATTTATCAATTAACTTTGCGTATTCGTAGTATTTCTGTGAAGGAATTTCTTGGGGGGCCGAGATAATATGTGGCGTTCTTGCTTCATCGATAAGCACCGAATCTACTTCGTCAACAATGGCAAAATAATGGCCTTTCTGAACCGTTTCTTTGATACTTGATGCCATGTTATCGCGCAAATAATCAAACCCAAATTCCGAATTAATACCGTAGACAACGTTTGCCTCGTACGCTTCGCGTCTTGGAGCCGGCCGAAGATGCGAAAGCCTAAAATCGGAAGCTGCTTTATCGGCGTAGTTTGGATCAAACACAAATGACTGATCGTTAATAATCGAAGAAACAGACACCCCCAACAGGTGAAAAATCGGCCCCATCCATCCGGCATCACGCCGGGCTAAATAATCATTTACTGTTACTAAATGGACACTTTTCCCAGTTAAACTATGTAAGTAAAGTGCTGGGACTGCAGAAAGTGTTTTACCTTCTCCTGTTTTTTGCTCGGCAATTCTACCACTTGCTAATACAGTTGCAGCAATAAGTTGCACATCAAAATGTCGCTGCCCCAGGCTCCGCCTGGCTGCTTCACGAACTAACGCAAATGCTTCTGGAAGAATAATTTCTAGCGACTCGCCATCTGCGACTCTTTCTTTAAACTCATTTGTTTTTTTAGAGAAATCTTTATCTTTCAATTTCTCTACATTTTCCTCTAATGAATTAGTTTCAGAAACAATAGGTTGTATTTTTTCTAACTCATTTTTATTTGAATCAAAAAATTTTCCCAAAAATGAAAATGCCATAATCTCATTTTATCACAGATGCATTTCCAAAGAAAAACCCCGCCCATAATTTAAGGAACGGGGTTTTTACCAACTGATCAATTGGTAATTTATATTCTTACCAATTTATCTCTTCTTCTTCTTTTTCTTTTTTGCCATTATTGATTCACCTCCTCTTTGTCCCCTAAATTTTTTTATGACTAAAATTCAGGGCAAATGATATATTGATCGTGAAATATTTTTTTTATTTTGTCAAGAATTTTTGTTTGCTTCAAAACAAATAATTTAGATTGTAATAGCGGCAAAAATCACAAAGCGTAATTTTGTGTTTTTGAAGACTTAATAATGCTTTTGCCAATATATTTTTGCAGCACATGGGGAATTTTTACTGATCCATCTTTCTGTTGATAATTTTCTAAAATGGCAATTATTGTGCGGCCAATTGCAAAAGCAGTGCCATTTAAAATAAAAGAATATTTTTTATCTCCGGCATTTGCCGGATCTTGGTATTTTATATTCAATCTTCTAGATTGAAAATCAGTAACTGTTGAAACCGATGTTACTTCGCGATATTTATTCTGTCCGCTCATCCAAGTTTCGATATCATATTTTCTTGCTGCTGGAAACCCCAAATCTCCTGTGCACATTTTGACAATTCTGTATGGAATTTCTAACATTTGGAATAATTTTTCTTCAAGAGAAAGAAGATATTCGTGTTCTTTATCATCATCTTCTTGTGAAACAAACGAAACCATCTCTACTTTATCAAATTGATGCACTCGCAAAATTCCTCTTGTATCTTTTCCATAACTTCCTGCTTCCCTTCGAAATGCAGATGAAAATCCAACATATCTTTTTGGCAAATCTTTTTTATTAAAAATTTCATCTTTATGCATTGGAACTATTGCATGCTCTGCTGTTCCAGCAAGTACAAAATCATCTTTTTCAATTTTAAAAACATCTTCTTCTGCGCCATGTTCCATATAACCTAATCCTTTCATGATTTCAGTTTTTATTAAAACTGGAGGAACAACCGGAATAAATCCTTCTTTTATTAAGATCTCAAGTGCTAATTGCACTAATGCAAACTCCAACAATACTGCTTCATTTTTTAGATAGGCAAAACGTGCTCCCGAAACTTTTGGCGCTCTTTTAACATCAATAATATCTAATGCTTCTCCAAGTTCTAAATGATCTTTTGGGATAAAATCAAATTTTGTAGGCTCCTTATATTTTTTGATTACTTCATTTTCTGACTCATCTTTTCCAGCTTTTACATCTGATTTTGCTAAATTTGGAATTTTATATAACCACTCTTTTAATTCTTCCTCTACTGCTTTTAATGCATGTTCTTCTTTTTCTGATTGATCTTTTACTCTTCTGCCTTCTTCTATATTCTTTTCTTTAGCCAATTTATTTCTTTCTTCGCGCAGCTTTTGCACAGACTGTGATAGCTCACGATATTTTGTGTCAATTTCTAAAATATGAGCAGTATCTACATCAACACCTTTATCTCTTGCTGCTTTTTGCACTTTTTCTGGATTTTCTCTTAAAAATTTTAAATCAATCATAAATCAAGAAATTCTTGGATAATTGGCTTTAATTTCTGTATTGCTTTATATCTATGATTATACAACTTCTGCTCGTCTTCCGAAAGTTCGCTTTCATGGTAATATTTTTTAATCTTTGGCAAGTAAAAAAAGGATCTGTATGGATATCCTTTTAGATACCTGACATGAGGTTCTTTAGCAATAATTCCTTCTACTTCTCCCCCTTTGCTCCATACTTTTCCGTTGGGTAGGGCAAAAGATATTACTGCCTTAAACCGCGCTTTTCGATTGTTGCTAGGTAGATTCTTAGCAACATTTGCTAAATGATCAAGCAATACCTCATCCGATGCTTCATGTCCTAACCATCTCCGAGATTTAACTCCCGGCGCTCCCCCCAACGCAGCAATCTCAAGTCCACCATCATCGGCAATTGCAGTAAGTCCTGACTTTTTGGCATAAAAAAGGGCTTTTTTTTGAGAATTTTCTTTATATGTCTCCCCCGTTTCCTCGATATCATCAGTAATACCAATGTCTGATAATGAAACTAACTCTACTGGTAAATCCGAAAGAAACTGTTTTAATTCATTCAACTTTCCTTTATTTGTGGTTGCTATAAGAAGCTTCTTTTTATTCATTTTTTATCCTTCAAGCGCGTTAATAAAATTGGGTATTCTCCTTCAGACTTATCTACTCTCATAACTAAAAACAATGGAAAATTTTTGGGAATAGTTTTTTCTTCTCTAAAAACTACGTACACATTTGCCGACTTTTGTAAATCGTATAAATCATACTCAAGATTTTCTGGAATCCATG